>JAKOVR010000136.1 GCA_029782025.1 Actinomycetes bacterium
CCGCGCCGAGGCCCGCCGCATCGCCCACGACGCCAGCCGCGACGCCTACGCGCTTCTCGTGGAGGACGGGCGGGCGGTGGCGTATGGGATGTTGCGCGGCTGGGCCGAGGGGTATCCGATCCCGTCGCTGGGCATCGCGGTCAGGACGAGCGCGCACGGCCGCGGCCTCGGACGGCTGATGATGGCGCACCTGCACGCGGAAGCGGTGCGGCGGGGGGCGTCCCTGATGCGCCTTCGCGTGCACCCCGGCAACACGCGGGCGAGGCGGTTGTACGAGACCCTCGGGTACGCGTACGCGGGCGAGGATCGCGGTGAGCTCCTCATGGTGCTGGACCTCCTGACGGCCGTCGATCAGCCACCGGGAGGCGCCCTCGCCGCACGGCCGCTGTCCGGAAGGTTGATCGACGTCGACGCCCCGGAATGGGAGACGGCGCTCCTCGAGGCGCCGCACGACGTCTACCACCGGCCCGGGTACGTCGCCCTGAGCGCCGTGCACGAGCGTGGCAGACCGTGCGGTCTGCTCGTCACCGACGGCACGCGGACGATGCTGCTACCGCTCGTCATCCGGTCCATACCCGGCGGGGGCTCCGACGCTACGTCACCGTACGGCTATCCCGGCCCGGTGGGGCGTGGGACCGACGATCCTGCGTTCCTCCGGGTCGCGATCGCCGCCGGTCTGCAGGTGCTTCGGGACGCAGAGGTCGTCTCCGCGTTCGTCCGCCTCCACCCACTGCTCGATCCGTCGCCACCGGTCGGTGTCGGAACGCTGGTGGAGCATGGCGAGACGGTGAGCATCGACCTGACGCTGCCCGCCGAGCAGCTCTGGACCCAGATGCGACTGAACCACCGTCGGGACATCGCCCGGGCGGTCAAGCTCGGCTTCGCCGCCCGGATGGATACGACATGGGGGAGCCTCGGGACGTTCGAGCGGCTGTACCGGGCCACGATGGACCGTCGGTCGGCCGCTCCGTTCTACTACTTCGACGGGGACTACTTCCGCGGCCTCCGCGACGTCCTCGGTGACGACCTCCACCTGTGCCTGGTGGAGCGGGACAGTGATATCGCGGCCGCGGGCCTGTTCACCGCGACCGACGGCATCGTCGAATACCATCTGTCCGGGACGGACGACGCGTTCCGATCGGTGCAGCCGACGAAGCTGATGATGCACTTCGTCAGCCTGTGGGCGAAGGAGCGTGGGGATAGGGTCCTCCACCTCGGCGGTGGGGTCGGGGGCAGCAGCGACTCGCTCCTCCAGTTCAAGGTCGGGTTCTCGCCCCTGCATCACACGTTCACGACCCTCCGCATGGTGGTCGACGAGCGGGCGTACGCCGCGCTGGTCGGTGCGCGCGACCCCCACCTGGATCCCGGGGCTCGGCGAGGGTTCTTCCCCCTGTACCGGCAGGGGTGACCGACGGGGGATCGCCCGGCGGGGTCCTCGACCTCGTGAGGGTGCCCGCTGCGTCACGCATCGCCGTATGGCGGGGCCGGCCGGCACCGTAGCACCTTCGGCGCTCGGTCAGGTACCGAAGGTCGATGGGCGGGTGCGGCACCCGCCCCTATCCTGTCCCACGCGTTGCACGTGGGCGCACGGCCGGTCGTGTCGGCCCCACAGGCATCCGCGAAAGGGCACACCCGTCGCGAGGCGGGGCCGCAAAGCCACGGGACTCCCAGAGTCAGCCGGGCTGCCGAAGGAGCCGCTCGATGATGTGGAACGGACGACGCTCGGTCCCCGAAGCGGCGCCGCGTCTGATGCCGGGTGCGCGCCGACCGGTGCGCACGTGGGCGAAGATCGGCGCCTCGGTCGTCATCGTCGTCGCTCTGGCGCTTCCCCTGGTCGCGACCGCGGCCGCCGTCTCGCCGGAGCCGTGGGACGCTCTCGGCGCGCCCACCATGCCGCGAGGCTACGTGGCCACGCTGAGCCTCGCGAATGTCGTCAGTGGCGGCACGGCTCAGGCCAGTGCGTGGACGTTGAACATCGGCACCGGCGCTGGCTCGCTCAGCGGACCCGGTCCCGCGATCGGCCCGCACCCGGTCCCGGGCGGCACGTACCTCAGGATCTTCGAGACTGGCGGACCCGCCGACGGCTATACGCAGAGCGGGTGGGTCTGCGCCGACCCGACCGGAGCCCCCGTGGATCTTGTCGGCGACCGCGTCGCGCTTCGTGCGGGCCAGGACGCGACCTGCACGATCACCAACAGCTACTCGGGCGTCCCCACGGCCACCCCGACCGCGACACCGAGGCCGACGCCGACGGTGAGTCCCAGGCAGACCCCGAGGCCGACGCCGACGGTGAGCCCCAGGCAGACCCCGAGGCCGACGCCGACGGCGACACCGGCACCGACCCCGAAGCCGACGCCCACGCCCACCGCGTCGCCGTCCCCCACGCCGACGGCGACACCGGCACCGACCCCGAAGCCGACGCCCCCGCCCACGCCGACGCCCACTCCCACCCCGAAGCCCACGCCCACACCCACTCCCACGCCGACGGCGACACCGGCACCGACCCCGAAGCCGACGCCCACGCCCACGCCCACGCCCACGCCGACGCCCACCGCCACGCCGGCACCGACCCCGACCCCGTCGGGCATCCCCGTCCCGACGTCCATCGACGCGACCGGGGCGACCGACGCGAGCTCGGCGCTCTACACCTGGGTGCGCGGCGTGCCGGACGGCTCGACGATCGTGTTCAAGGCGGGCGGCACCTACCGGATGGACCAGGGGCTGATCATCAACGGCCGGCGCAACCTCACGCTGGAGGGCAACGGGGCGACCCTCAGGTCCAACGGGGGCACCACCGAGGCGAGCTCCCTGCTCCGGATCTTCGGCGCCACGGGCATCGTCATCCGGAACCTCACCCTCGTGGGCAACAGCCCCACCCCGGGCATCTACCGGCTCGGGCAGGAGGGCGCCCACGGCATCCAGATCGTCATGGGCGGCAACATCGAGATCGCCAACGTGACCATCCGCAACACGTACGGCGACTGCGTCAACACCGACTACTGGACCGAC
>JAKOVR010000137.1 GCA_029782025.1 Actinomycetes bacterium
CCTCGTGGAACGGTTCTTCAACAAGGTGCTCGCCTCCAACCGAGTCCGCGTCGAGCACGGCATCGGACGCCTCAAGCAATGGCGATGCCTCACCGTCCACAAACAACGCCGAGACCTCCTCGAACGATGGCTGCCGGTGTGCTGGGCACTCACCTCGTTCCAGCAAGCCTGGCCCCGATCATGAAACTCCGCGCAGGTCTAGTGCCTCCAAGGCTTACCGACCCTGGGGCGTCGGGGTATCCAGGACTGTCCGGGTAACGGTGTCAAGTGGAGTTGACCCGGCTTCTTGGGCGCCTGATCCTGGGAGTTGTTCCAGGAGAAGGAGGCCCGGATGGGTCGTTCAAGCAGTCCCGATTCGTACGGGTTCGGGTCGCGGGGGTCAGGGTGGTGCGGGGCCGGCTCGGGGTGGGGGTGGGTGGGTGCCGTGGTGTTGGGAGTGGCGTTGGGTGCCGTTGGGGCTGGTGAAGATGAATCGGCCGTTTCCGGTGGGGGTGAGGGTCCAGCCGGGGGCGTGGGCGACGCGGCGGTGGTGGTGGCGGCAGAGGAGCGCCATGTTGTTCTCGTCGGTGCATCCGCCGTGTTCCCAGTGTTCGATGTGATGCGCATCGCACCATGAAGGTGGGGCGGTGCAGCCGGGGAAGATGCACCCCCCGTCGCGGATGGCGAGGGCGATGCGCAGGGTGCGGGTGGCGTAGCGGCGGCTGCGGCCGTAGGCGAGGGGGACACCATTCTTGTTGAGGGTGACGCGGGCCCAGGCGGCGTCGCAGGCCAGCAGGGAAGCGGAGCGGTCGTCGACCAATGCGCGGTCGAGGGTGGTGACGCTCAGGTCTTCTTCGTTGATGAGGAGGATGGCTTCGCTGCGGGGTTGTTCGTTGTGGTGGCCGTCGCTGGGGGTGTGGGCGGCGCCGTGGCGGATCAGGTCGATGAGCGCTTCGGCCATGATCACCGAGCGGCTGGGGATGGGGAGGTCGGAGAATTCGGCGTTGTCGCGGGCGTAGGTGTGGAAGAGGGTGTCGGCGCGGTCGTTGAGGAGGGTGGTGAGGGTGACGGCGTGGTCGCCGGTGAGGGTGCCGTGGATCTGGACGACCCCGTCGAGCAACGGATCGACCGTGAGCCGGTTCCGGTCGGACTCGCGGGCCGGGTCGTGGCCGCCGTCTTGGTCGAGCAGGTCGGCGGCGCCGTGGACGTCGCGGCGCCACACGTCGAACACGGTGCCTTCCGCGGCGTCGACCAACTGGGGGACGATCGCAGCGAACTCCTCCGCGATCCGGGGGTTGGCGGCGATGGACAGGACCGCAGCGTGGTGTTCGCTGATCCGGCCGTCGATCATGGCGTCGGCGACGCCGGGGAGGCACCGGCGGAGCTTGACCGCGGTGCGGACCTTCCCGCGGGCGATCTTGGGGGGCAGGTGGGCTTCGCGTGCGAGCCAGGTGCCGGTGGGCAGGGCGTGTTCGATCTCGGTGGTGCCCCGAAGCTCGAGCTCGGCCAGGACCCCGGCTTGGGCGGCGGCGATCGCGGCGGTGGCGTGCTCGTAGCCCACGGCGAGGCGCTGCAGTTCGGCGTCGGTGCACAGGGCGGGATCGGCACCGGCGGCCTTGCGGCACCGCTCGAGCAGATCCACCAGATCGTCCATACCTCACAGGATACGAACCCCCTGTGACAGGAAAGCGGGTACGAACAAAAGATCGTAGACCTTTCTCCGGAAATGCCCGTGGGTGCGAATTGTTCGCATGCGCGAACAATTCGCACCCACGGGAGAGAGGGGCAATCGCGCTCGATGTCGGATGGCGCTACGAGGGCCAGTCGACCGGCGCTTCCATCAGCTCCCGGGCGTCGGCGAGATCGGCTCGACGCACGTAGACGGAGTTGTCGTCGAGGAACGGCCGCGCGCCAGCCGCAGGTCCCTGCACCACCGGGATCCCGTAGGAGCGGAGCAGCGCCGTGATGGTGTCACACTCGAATCGCGACGACGCCACGGTGAGCAGCACCGGAACCCTGCTCTCGGCACCGGGATCGAGGTCGGGCTCGTCGTCCATGGTGAGAGTGTCCCACGGCCGACCGGTGATCATCCGCTCCGACCTGACCGCGCAGGTCGCCCGTCCCACCGTGACCGTCGCCATTGGTTCCAATAGGCTCGCGTGGCGTGCCGGGTGGAGACAACGGTGACGACAAGTGGGCGGCCGTGTTCGACGACGACTTCGCCGCGGGCGGTCCGGTCGAGCTGAGCGCGGACGAGCGTCAACGCCAGGCGGATCGTGCGAGGGCAGCGCACCGGAAGCGCCTGCGCAAGGAACGGCGCCGCGCCGGCCGCCCCAAGCGCATCAAGTTCGCCGGCGCGGTCGCCGCGCTCGCCGCCGCCGTCGTCGCCGGCTTCGGCCTGTCGGGCCGCGGACCGCTGTCGGCGTTGCAGTCGGTCAACGAAGGCGCAACGGGGACCACATCGCTCGGCGTCGGGACGACCAGCACGACGGAGTCGAGGTTGAGCCTTCGTGACTTCCGAACGGGCGACTGCGTCATCTGGGACGAGGGTGACAACCGCTACGAGCATGCGACCTCGATCGTGCCCTGCGATGAGCCCCACTACATCGAGATCGGGGCCGTCAAGCGGATCACGGATGGACCCGACCACGTGCCGACCGTGGACGAGTGGCGCGCGATCGTCAAGAAGGAGTGCGAGGCCGACATCGAGTCGTGGCTGGGGACGCGGTTCGACCCCATGGGCAGGTTCCGGCTCGGGGCGCTGCAGCCGACGACCGACGGATGGCTCGCCGGGGACCGGACGCTGTGGTGCGGTGTCGAGGCGAATCCGTCCTCGCCCCTTCCGCTCGAAGCGTCCGTTCCCTTCACCGGCGAGGTTCGCGGCGCCCCGCAGGCACTGGTCCTTCCCGTTGGCACGTGCGTCTCGACCACGGGCCCCTTCGTGGTGGACTGCACCGCGCCCCACGACAGCGAGATCACCGGCTCCGTGGACCTGACGGGGCGGGTCGCCACCCCTCCCCCCGCGGCGGACAGGCGCGCGTGGTCGGAGCTCGTCAGCGCGGACTGCACCCGGTTGGCCACGGACTACCTCGGGCATCCGCCCGTGGATCCGATCGTCATGGTCTGGTTCGCGATCGACCCGGTGAGCTGGGACCTCGGCAACCACTCGGCGCGGTGCGGCGTCTCCCACTTCACCGCCGGTCGCCCCGACACGGTCACCGGTCCCATCCGGGCCGCCGGCGAGTCCGGCCAGTCGCCGACGTCAGGCACAACGGCGACCGGCGGATAACCGCTCGGGCCGTCGGCCGATGGCGTGGCAGCATCGACGGATGCGCGGCGCTCTGAGATCTTCACGCGCCTTCCGCTTCCTGATGATCGCCGAACTGGTGAGCCGGAGCGGTTCGGCCGCCAGCTTCATCGCGGTGTGGGCCATCGGGGTCTACGAGTTCGACCTCGGCGCCGGGGCGCTCGCCGTCCTGGCCCTGTGCAACACCGTGCCCCGGGTCGTGTCCAGCATCGTGGCCGGCCGGATGGTCGACCGCTTCGACCCCCGGCGCGTCCTGATCGTGGCCAACGTGGTGGGCGCGGTCGGGAGCCTGCTCCAGTTCGCCAGCCCGTCGCCGGTGCTCCTCGGGCTCGCCAGCATGGTCGCCGGCGTCGGCTTCGGTGCGTTCATGCCCGCCATCGGGTCCATCACCCCGCGCCTCGTCGACGACGACCATCTGCTCCCCGCCAACGCCGCCCTCGAGCTCACCTGGCAGATCGGCTTCATCGTCGGCCCGCTGGCGGGGGCGCTCGCCATCGCCGTGGGCGGAACCCGGGCCCCGCTCCTGTTCGACGCGGCATCCTTCGTGGTGGCCATCGCCTGCCTCGCTGCTGTCCGCCTCACGGCCGGGGCAACGGAACGAGGGCCGGTCGGAGCGGCCGACGGCAAAGCGGTCGACCCGGTGCCGGTCGACTCGGTGCCGGCCGACGGGCCGGTCGACTCGCCGCTAGCGGCGGACGCCGAGGAGCACGGCGGGTTCCGAGGGGGGCTCCGCTACACGTGGGCCAACCCCTTGGCCCGCTACGTCCTCGTGCTGAACACGGGGATGTGGATCGGCATCAGCTTCTTCATCGTGCTGGAGCCGCTGTACGTGGCCCGGGTCCTCGAGGCCGACGCCGTGGTGCTGGGCCTGCTCCAGACCGCGTTCGGGACGGGCGCGATCGTCGGCGCCGCCGTCGCCGCCCGGCTCCACCGCCATCTCGAGCCCCGCGCCCTCGGCGCCACCCTGGCCCTCGCCGGCGTGGGGATGGTGGGCTACACCGTCACCCGCTCCGTCGTCCTGGCCGCCGTCGGGGTAGGGGTGTGGGGCGCCGGGCTCGGCCTGTGGGCGCCGCTGGCCCGCACGATGATCCACCGCGCCGTGCCGGTCTCGCACCACGGGCGGGTCAACGGGGTCATGTCGAGCCTCCAGAGCGGGCTCGAGGTCGCCCCGGTCCTGGCCGCCGGGCCGTTGGCCGACGCCATCGGGGTCCAGGCCACCCTGATCGGCGCCGGGGTCAGCACGCTGGCGCTGAGCGCCTGGGGGATGCTCCACCGGGAGGAGCGGGGCCCGGAGCAGGCCGAATCGGCCCTCGCCGTGCCGGCGGGGTCGCGCCGATAGGCCAAAAGACCCATTTCCTGTCCCTCGGCCGTATCGTTTCCGGCCCCTGTCCGATCACTGGTACGTACAGGTCGTCAGAGGGCGCATTGCGCCGGGCAGCGCTGACGATGCGAGGACGGCCCGCCGCCGGCGGGCCCGGAGCACACCGAGGTCGGGAGCATGACCCAGCGAGGCAGACCGCTGCAGCCCCCTCGCCGCCGTTGCCACGGCGACGAGGGATCGGCGCTGGTGGAGTGGGCGTTGCTGATGCCGTTCGTGTCGATCGCCATCTTCGGCACGATCGATGCCGGCCGCGCCTACTCGCTGAAGAACCGGCTCACGAACATGGCCCGGGAAGGGGCGTACTACGCCCAGTGGAACCCACGGGCCGTGAAGCAGACCAACAGCGGCGGCACGGCCAACGCCCTCTGTGCCGGCAAGGCGATCGGCGTGCGTCTCAACAACGAGGATTCGGCCATGTTCAGCCAGCCGGGGTTCACCTGGTCGGTCACCGACGAGACCCTGGGCATCACGCTCGACTACTGCTACGACGCCAGCTCGGCCACCGTTGCCGTGGGTGACCGCATCCGGGTCGACGTCAAGTGCTCGATGACCACGCTCACGCCCTTCCTGGGGCGGGCCAAGGGCTCCACGATCACGTTGACCGGCTCGGCCTGGGCGGAGGTGCAGCAGGTATGAAGACGACCACTCGTTTCTCCTCGATGGCAGCATCCGCCGGACGGTGCCGCGGCGACCGGGGCGCGGCCCTGGCCGAAGCGGCGCTCGCCCTGCCCATGCTCCTGACCATGGTCTTCGGCGGGATCGACTACGCCTACACCGAGCTCCAGTACTCGACCTTCGCCTCGGCCGCCCGTGACGGGTCGCGGGCGGCGATCATCAACCCGCCGACCTCCACCGCCACGTCCGTGGCCTTCTCCGGTTCGAGCTGCACGGGTGGCGACGCCAACGCCCGGGCCGCCTGCACGGCCATCACCAAGCGCCTGGCCGGGTCCGGCAAGGCCATCACCACGATCACGTTCTCCTGCTACGGGGACGCCTACTCCACGGCGCCGGCAGTGAACTGCTCCACCGTGAAGAACGGCTACACGATCCAGACGAGCATCGTCTGGACGGTGAAGCCGTTCTCGTTCGTCGGCAAGACCTTCGTCGGCAACCGAACCGTCACCAGCACCTCCCGGATGGTGGTCCTATGAACACGTCCCTCCGCTTCCGCATCGTCGCCACGGCCCGCCGCCGTGCCTCCGACGATCCCGGTGTCACCACGGTCGTGGTGGCGCTCGTCCTCACGGCGCTGCTGTTCGCGGCTGCGCTGGCTATCGACGGGGGCCAGGGCTACTACACCGGCCGCCAGATGCAGAACGCGGCGGACGCCGCCGCCATCTCGGGGCTGCGTCAGCTCGTGCTCTTCAAGCAGGGCACCATCACCGACGCCACCATCATCACGTCGAGCTCGCTCAGCACGGCCAGCGCCAACAAGGCGACCACCGGCACGTGTGAGGTCGTGAACAAGACCCTCACCGTGCTCGGGACCTGCGATGCCCAGGCGTCGAACGCCGCCGCCGTGGGCATCAAGTACACGGCCTCGACCAACAGCGTGAACAACTTCGGCCCCGCCGCCGGGTCGGCGGCCCAGTTCGGCGTCAGCCGCACGTCCACGATCATCGTGACGCCCCCCACCCTGAAGACGCCGTTCGCCGTCTGCAGCGGCACCCAGCTCAACACCCTGAACGGGGGCACGAACTACAACCCCGGAACGGCGGCCGATGCGCAGCTCCCGGCGCTGCTCCTCACCCGGTACATCCCGACCCCGAACCAGAACCCGCCGGCGGCCAACACCGTGTGGACGACCTCGACCATCGCGGCCAACTCGGCGACGAGCAGCTGGTACCCGCTCGTGCCCGAGCTCAACCCTCCCGCCGGTAACGACCTCAACACCCTCATGACGAACTTCCCGATGTGGGTGGCCGGCGAGACCACGCCGCGGTTCAAGGCGAACCCAGCGGCCATCGGCAAGACCTACTGGGTCCACGGCCCGGCCGGCAACAGCTCGAACTTCGCCGGCTGCGGCCGCGGGTCTTCCAACTGGAAGGGGCTGATCGATCCGACGGTGCCCATCAGCCTCCCCGGGGAGACGGCGCCCGACAACGGCACCAAGGCCGGACCGGTCACCCAGGAGCTCACCTCGGGCGGCGCCTGCCAGACCGGCCAGCTCTACGTCGGCTGCAAGCTCATCGTGCCCCTCTGCCCCGGGTCGAACGGTGACAATGGTGGGGGCAACGGCATCGGCGGCTTTGACTTGTACTGCACCAACTGGGGAACGTTCAGCCTGATGGGCTGGACCGCGAACGAACACTGGCTGAAGTTCGTCGGTCCCTCCAACTTCATCGCCACCGGCTCGGGTTCCGGAGGCGGGTCGGGGACGATCGACTGGAGCGGCTCTCTCGTGTTCGACCAGGTCGCCTAGCCGGTCACGGCCGGAACCGTCCCGTGTACGCCGACTTCCTCCCGGTCTGCCAGCTCGGTGACGAGCACGTCGTCGACGGCTTCGACTGCGGCGTGCTCGAGCTCGACCGCTGGCTGCGGCGGATGGCCAAGGCGGCGGGCACGATCGGTACCGGCACCACGTTCGTCCTCGCCTCGGCCGAGCCCGTCGCTGACGAGCCCGTCGCTGACGAGCCCGTCTTCGATGGGCCCGCCGCTGACGGGCCGGCTGGGCTGGCCGTCCTCGGCTACTACACCCTGGCCGTGCGGGCGGTGGAGCAGGACCTGCGATCGCGGGTGGTGACCGACGTGCTGGCCTCGTCGGTGTCGGTCATCCAGCTCGTGCGGCTGGCGGTGCACTGCGACGCCCAAGGCGTCGGGCTCGGGGGCGAGCTCTTGGTCGAGGCGCTCGGCCGGGCCGTGCGGGCCGCCGACGCCATCGGGGCGCGGGCGGTGGTGGTCGAGGCCACCGACGAGCCGGCCTACCGGTTCTACGAGCACTTCGGGTTCGAGCCGCTCGACGGTATGCGCCTCTTCCAGCGCATCGACGTGCTCCGCGCTGCGCTCGACCCTGCGGCCTGAGCCTGCGGCCTGAGCCTGCGGCCTGCGCCGGACTGCGGCCGGCGCCGGACCGCTCGGTCGCTGGTCAGGGCGTCGGCCGGTCAGGCCGGCGGCACCCGCCGCCAGGACCGCTTGGTGGCCCACAGCAGCCACCCCATCCCGCCGACCGGTAGCTCGAGCAGGAACACGAACGTGCTGAACAGCAGCACGGCGGCTGTCGTGGGCACCGACGCCCCGCCCAGGCTCACCAGCGCGGCGATGGTGCCCGTCTCGACCACACCCGCCCCCGCGGGGGTGACCGGGACGGTGGTGAGCGTCCGGCCGAAGGCGTAGGCCGCGAACACCTCGATGGGGCCGAGCGCGGTGGCGGGGTCGATGAAGCGGATGCAGAGCAGGAGCAGCAGGAACTGCAGCAGCCGGTAGAAGGCGACCGAGAGGGCGAGCGGGCGCCAGCGGTCCCGCACGATGGTCGAGGTGCCGGCACGGAACTCGAGCAGGCCGTCGCTCACCGTGATCTGGCGGCGGAGGCGGACGAGCCGGGTCAGGCGGGCCAGCACCCGGTCGAAGCGCTGGCCCAGACGCACGGTCGCCGACTCGGACCGCTCGATGACGGTGAGGAACCCGATCCCGAGGCCGGTGATCACGACGCCCACCACGGCGAAGAGGGCCAGCTGCCAGCTGGCCCGTCCCACCACCGTGAGCAGGGCGAGGCCGAGGGTGGGGAGGAGCAGCGTGGCGAAGAAGTTGAAGAGCCCGGTGGCCAGGATCGTGGCGCTCACGGCCGAGGCCCGGTGGCCCCACGAGCGGGCCATGCCGTAGGTGGACCCCACGCCGGCCACCCCGCCGAAGGGGAACAGGTTGGAGACGGCGCTCCCGGCCGTGTTGATGACCACGCCCTGCAGCACGGTGAGGCCGCGGAGGCAGGTGCGGAGGGCGAACGCGTAGCTCACGATGCCGGCCGCCCACACCGCGGCGAGGAGGCCGAGCTCCAGCACGGACAGGCTCCGCAGCCGGTCCCACACCTCGCCGTAGCCGGCGCCGGTGAGTCGGGGGATGGCGAAGCCGAAGAGGGCGACCATCACCCCGAGGGCGAGGAGGAACCGAACGGCGGTGATGGCTCGGTGCCGGCGGGGGCGCTCCGGCGGGTCGGGAGGGGTGTCGCCGGTCCCGGTGACCGCCCCCGGCGCGGCGTCGGCGGTGGCGGTCACGGCTCCCACCACCAGGCGAGGCCGGCCAGGCCCGGCCCGACGTGCACGAGCATGACGGGCCCGAACGGGCCGACGAAGGCATCGGCGTCGGGTTCGGCGTCGAGCACGGCGCCGAGGAGGCGCTGGGCCCGCTCCGGGGCGGCCGAGTGGAGGGCGACGGCATGGAGGCGGGGCGGCGGCCCGTCCGGGGGGCTCGCCGGGCGAGTCGACAGGCAGCGGCGCACCATGCGGTCGTCGGCGGCCTGCGGGCTGTGGGCCGGGGTGCCGGCGTGGGCCGCGCCGTCCTTGAACTCGAACAGCGGGTGGACGTGGAGCCAGTGGGCAGCCTGCGCCGCCAGGTTGGGCACGCGGCCGCTGCGCACGAGGTGGTCGAGCGAGTCGAGGGTGGCCACGAGGTGGACGCGCTCGATCACGTAGCGGGCCCGGGCTGTGACCTCGGCGAGGGTGGCGCCGGTCGCCGCCGCCTCGGCCGCGGCGAGGGCGACGAGCCCCTCCCCGCCGGCCGCGGTGCGGCTGTCGACCACCTCGATCGGCCCCTCGGCCAGGGAGGCGGCGAGGTGGGCGGAGGCGTAGGTCGTGCTCATCTCGGCCGACACGGTGATCACGCAGATGCCGTCGACCGCCGGATCGGCGCGCTCTCGCTGGATGACCTCGTCCCACTGGCCGGGGCTCGGGGCCGCCGTGCTCACCTCGTGCCCGGTGGCGGCCAGGACCTCCTCGAGATCGACGCCGTCGTCGGGCCGGCTCTCGCCGTCGATGATCAGGTTCATCGGGAGCACGGCGATGCCGGCGGCGCGCCGGCGGGCCTCGGGCAGGGCGGCGGCACCGTCGACGATGATCCGGACGGTCATCGCCAGCCGTCCCGGTCGAGCACGAGTCGGGCGAGGTAGGTCGATGCCGTCCGCCGCTCCGGGGGGCGGTTGCCGGCCAGGCGCTTGGCGATCATCGGCACCAGCACGCCGGCCCCGGCCATCGCCCCGTCGCGCCCCCGGGTGCGGGCCAGCGCCGGCAGGAGGGCGACGTCGGCGGCGAAGCAGCCCAACCCGGCCTGGTCGATCACCCGGAACCCGGCCCAACCGGAAAGCAGCGCCACCGTGCCCGGCCAGTTGCGAACCAGGAGCACGCCCATCGACGGCGACACGCCCCGCCCGCCGGACCCGCCGAGGAAGACCGACCAGTTGTGCCCTGCCACCCCCGCCCCACCGGCGATGGCGGCGAGCAGGGGTCGGTCGGGGCCGGCCAGCAGCGGGCCGACCGTGCCCTTGGCGACGTCGGCCAGGCCGGCCACCACCGTCGCCCCCTTCCCGGCCACGGCCACCAGCGCCGACCCCGACACCGTGCCGTTGCCCTGGGTGCGCAGGTCGATCCCGGTGCGGGCGCGGGACACGAGCTGGGCCGAGGGCACCGACCCGGCGAGCCACGCCAACCCGATCACCGCGGCGGGGTGGCGCCACCACGGGCGGACGGTGTCGTCGGTCATGGCCCGCTCCCGATCGGGTGGGGCAGACTCGGGCCATGACGGGTCGTGACCTCGTGGTGCTCGGCACGGCGAGCCAGGTGCCCACGCGGCACCGCAACCACAACGGCCTGCTGCTGCGCTGGGACGGCGAGGGGATCCTCTTCGATCCTGGAGAGGGTACCCAGCGCCAGTTCACCCTGGCCGGCGTGCCGCCCCGCCGGGTGCACCGGATCTGCGTGAGCCACCTGCACGGCGACCACTGCCTCGGGCTCCCCGGGATGCTGCAGCGCCTGGCCCTCGATGGCGCCGGGCAGGTGGTGTCGGTCCACTTCCCGGCCTCGGGCCTCCCGTACGTGGAGCGGCTGTGCGACGCCAGCATCGGCCGCTACCAGCCCGTGCGCCTCGACCCCATCCCGCTCCCGGCGCCGGCCAGCGCGGCCGCGCCCGACGTGCCGGCGGTCCCGGTCGCCTCCCAGGCCCCGCACCTCGTGGCCGAGGGGCCGCCACTGCGGATCACCGCCCTCGCCCTGGACCACACCGTCGACTGCCTCGGGTGGCGGGTCGAGGAACCGGCCCGCCGGCACCTCCTGCCCGATCGGCTCGCCGCCGCCGGGGTGGCCGGCGCCGCCGTCGGCGAGCTCCTGGCCTCCGGACGGGTGCAGGCCGGCGGGACGACGGTCACGTTGGAGGAGGTCTCCGAGGTGCGTCCGGGGCTGGCCGTGGCGGTGGTGATGGACACCCGGGCCTGCGACGCTGCCGTCGAGCTGGCCCGCGGCGTCGACCTGCTGGTGTGCGAGGCCACGTTCCTCGAAGGCGAGAGCTTCCTCGCCGCCGACTACGGGCACATGACGGCGCGGGAGGCGGCGACGGTGGCCCGGGAGGCCGGCGCCGGTCGCCTCGTGCTCACCCACCTGTCGGCCCGCTACCCGTCGCCCGACGGACACCTGGCCGAAGCCCGGGCGGTGTTCGACGACGTCGTGGTGGCCGAGGATCTGGCCGTGATCCCCCTGATGGCGGCCGGCCAGGCCTGAGCCGCGGGCCCGGGTCGCGCCACCCCGGGTCGGCGGGCCCCTCACGACGGGGCCTCGTGATCGAGGGCCCAGCGGACGGCGTCGACGATGGCCGGGACCGATTCGGGCATGTAGGCGTGGCCCATGCCCTGGATCAGGTGGAGCAGCCGGGGATCGCTGGCGGCCTCGTAGAGCTTTTCGGCCTCGGCCGAGCGGATGAACCGGTCGCCGGTGCCGTGGAGGACGGCGTGGGGCGCCTCGATGGCGGCGGCCAGCTCGACCGGTGGGGCGGCCCCGGTCCACCGGTTGGCCAGGCGCACACCGAACGCCCGGCGGGCGAGCCACCGGCCGGGCGGGAGCTGGGTGAGCAGCGCGGCGCCGGCGCTCTGCACCGTCCGGGGGAGGCGCCACTCGGCCGGGCTCGACACCGTGACCACCCCGGCGGTCGGCTCGTGGGCGGCGTGGCGCAACACGGCGATGGCACCCATCGACGTGCCGACGAGCACGACCCGGTCCCCGTACTGGTGGGCGCGAGCCATGGCGCTGGCCACGTCGAGGTGCTCGAGGTCGCCGAGGGTGCATTCGCCCTCCGACTCGAAGTGGCCGCGGCCGGTGTAGGACACGACCACGTGGCCGTCGGCGCGGAGGGCCTCGGCCACGGTCACGACCGTCGGGTCGTCCTTGTGCGCCCCGAACCCGTGCACCAGCACCACCACCGTGCCGTCGGCGTGCTCGGGGAGCCACACCCGCACTCCCAGCCGCAGCCGGTCCTCGGTGGAGAGCCACGTGGACTCGGTGCCGGACGGGCCGCCGGCCTCGGCACCCTGGGTGGGGTCGGTGCCGTTCATCTGCGCCTCCTCCCCACGCCCGCGGCTGCGGTCGTGTGCCGGAGCCCATCCCCGTCCCGATTCCATGGTCCCGGCTGGGCGGCCAGGCGGGGAGGGCCGGAAGTCACCTTCGGGACGGGACGGCCGGGGCGTGTGGGAGGATCGGCAGGTGAGCGAGACCGGCGCCGCCCCCGCCCGGGAGCGGCTGCCCCGCCTCAGTCGGAACGTGTACGTGGTGTCGGCCGTGTCGTTCCTGCAGGACACGGCGTCGGAGATCCTGTACCCGGTGCTCCCGGCCTTCGTGGTCGGGGTGCTCGGCGCCCCGCCCGCCGCCCTCGGGGTGATCGAGGGACTGGCCGACGGCGTGGCCTCCGGGGTGAAGCTCGGGGCCGGCCGGCTGGCCGACCGGTCGCGCCGGCGGCCCCTCATCGCGTCGGGCTACACGCTCTCGGCCATCGGCAAGCTCCTGCTCCTCCTGGCCGTCACCTGGCCGCTGGTGCTCGTGGCCCGCTGCACCGACCGGGTGGGCAAGGGGCTGCGCGGGCCGCCGCGGGATGCGCTCATCACCGACGAGACCACCCCCGCCGACCGCGGCCGGGCCTTCGGGTTCCATCGCGCCGCCGACACGGCCGGCGCCGTCGTCGGCCCACTCCTCGGCCTCGCGGTCTACGAGGCCGTGGGCCGCGAGCTCCGCCCGATGTTCGCCGTGGCCCTCGTGCCCGCGTTCGGCAGCGCCGCCCTCGTCCTGGCCATCCGCGAGCACCCGCACCAACGCCCGGCCCACCACGGCGCCGCCGCCGCCCGGGACCTCCCCGCGCCGTTCTGGCGGGTGCTCGGTCTGCTCGGGCTCTTCGCCCTGGTCAACTTCCCCGACACGATGCTGCTCCTCCGGGCCGGCGACCTGGGCCTCGGCGTGCCGGGCGTGGTCGGGGCCTACGTCCTCTACAACCTCGTGTACGCCGGGCTGAGCTATCCGGCCGGCCGCCTGTCGGACCGGGTGCCGCGCCCACGGCTCGTGGCGGCCGGGCTGGCCGTGTTCTCCCTGGTGTACCTCGGCTTCGGCCTGACCACCTCGCCGGCCTGGGTGTGGGCCCTGCTCCCCGCCTACGGCGTCTACACCGCGCTCACCGACGGCGTCGGTCGGGCGTGGATCGCCGATCTGGCGCCCCCGGGCGCCCGGGGCACGGCGCTCGGCGTCCACGCCGCCGTCAACGGCGTGGGCCTCGTCGTCGCCGGTCTCTGGGCCGGGCTCACCTGGAACGGCACCGGCCACGTCCCCTTCCTCGTGTCCGGCGTCGCGGTGGCCGTGCTCGTCCCGGTGCTGCTGTTCGGCACGCGGGGCGCCACCCGTCCGGTCGAGATCGAACCGGCCTGATCCCGGAACCTGACCGCAGGCCGAGCCCGACCAGCGGCCCCGACCTGGGCCGCCCGCCCCCGCCCCCGGCCCCGGACATCGCCGGCGCACCTTCTCGGTCCGGCGACTTCGCTGGCACCGTTGTGCGGCCCTGAGCCGGGGAAGTGCACCGGCGACATCGCCGGCACGAGGAACTGCACCGGCGAACGGGAACGCGGCCGCCGCCGGCGGTCTAGAGCTCGGCGAACTCCTGGGCCTCGAACACGAGGTAGAGGCCATTGGGGAGCTTGGACCAGGCCATGCCGATGGCGCCGTTGTTGAAGGCGGGGTCGAGGATGTTCTCCCGGTGCCCGATGGAGCCCATGAAGGCGCTCTCGAGGGTGGCGATGGCGGCGTTGGGGTCGGTCGCCGTGACGCAGCCCACGTTCTCTCCCAGCTTCTTCCAGCCGGTGGGCGCGCCGTTGGCGAGGGTCGAGTGGTGCAGCACGGTCATGCTGCACTGCCCGCCGGCGTTGTCGAGCAGGTACTTGGCCCAACCCTGGGCCTTGGTGGTGAGCGGGTCGTTGGCCGTCAGCGTGGCCACACCGTTGGCCGAGCGATCGTTGTTGACGGCGGAGAACCCCGACATCTCGGTGCTGCTCATGCACGAGGTCAGGGCGAGGACCACGGCGACGGCGGTGGCTGCAGATGTCAGGAGCTTCTTCACTGGTGGGTCCCTCGGTGCCGCCGGTCGGTTCTAGGCGTTCGGCCTGCCGGGTAGGTCATCGGCCCTAGGCCGCTCCCTGCTTGAGTGACCCTGGGCACACTTAGGACGAATTTGAGGAATCCTTCAACTGGGCCAGACGCCCAGGGGGTGGACGTCGAGGCCGGCGGCGCGGGCGGCCTCGATCACCGCCTCGCCGTGCGCCGGCCCCCGGACCTGGGCCACGGCCTGGATCGCCGTTTGGCCGAAGTGGAGAGCAACGCCTTCACGGAGGTGCTGGATGTCGACCACGTTGGCCCCGGCGTCGGCGAGGACGCGGCACAGGTGGGCCAGCGTTCCGGGACGGTCGTCGAGGCGGGCCCGGAGGACCAGTCGACGCCCCGCCCTCGTCTCGTGGCGCCGGATGGCGTCGCCGAGCAGGCCGGGGTCGATGTTGCCGCCCGAGAGGATCACGGCGATCGCCCCGTGGCGGTTCGGGCCGCGGAGGGATGGCGCCAGCTCGGGCTGTTGCAGTGCCGCCACGCCGACGGCGCCGGCGCCCTCGACCACCAGCTTCGTGGTCTCGAACAGCCAGACCACGGCGTCGGCGATCTCGTCCTCGTCGACGACCACCACGTCGGTCAGTGCCCCGTCGAGGAGCCGGCGGGTCAGAGGGTCCGGCGATGCCACCCGGATCCCGTCGGCCAGCGTCGGGACGGCCGGTACGTCGGCCGGGGGCGTGCCGGCGAGGAGGGCCGGCCACGGCGCGCAGGCGCGGGCCTGGACGGCCACGATGCGGGCCCTCGGGTGGGCGGCCCGGACCGCCCAGGCCACACCGGCGGCGAGACCGCCACCGCCGAGCGGCACGATCACGGTGTCGAGGTCCGGGACCTGTTCGACGAGCTCCGTGCCGACGGTCGCCTGCCCGGCGATGACGTCGAGGTCGGCGTACGGGTGGACGAAGGCTTGGCCGCTGGCCTCGGCGTGGGTCCGGGCCGCGGCGACGGCGGCGTCGACGTCGGGCGCGTCCATCCGCACATCGGCCCCCAACGCGGTGCAGGCGTCGGCCTTGGTGATCGACGCGCCGATCGGCATGAAGATCGTGCAGGCGATGCCGGCCTCGCGTGCGGCGTGGGCCACGGCGCGAGCGTGGTTCCCGGCGCTGCCGGCCACGACCCCTCGGGCGGCGGCGGGGCCGAGGGCGGCGATCCGGGCCATCGCCCCCCGCACCTTGAACGACCCGGTGCGCTGGAGGTTCTCGGCTTTCACCACCACCGGCCGGCCCAGGCGGTCGGCCAGGTCGGGCACGGGGAGCACCGGGGTGGTGAGCACGACCCCCCGCCCGGCGTCTCGGGCGGCGGCGACCCGCGCCTCGGTCAGCTCCTCGTCGGCCACCGGGCGAGCGTAGGCGGCGGGCGGTCCGGGGCGCCGCCGTCGTCGGGGATCCGGCGCCGCCCCGCGAGCCCTCGCCCGAGGAGTTGCCTCCGGGGGATCAGGCCCCGGGCGCCTCCGCCGCGGGTCGGGTCTCGGCCGCGGTGTCATCGGCCTCGGCGTGGCGCCGGTCGACGAGGAGCTGGAAGAACACGGCGCGCCGGGTCCGCTGCTCGACCGGCCCCAGGCCCGGTTCGCTCACGACGTCGTCGGCGAGGGTGCGGAGATCCTCCACCCGCAACTCGTAGGGCTCCAGCGACCGCCTCGGGTTCTCGGCCACCTCGCGCCGGAACTCGGGGTCGTCCCGTAGCCGGCTGCGGAGCTCCTCGACCTCGTCCATGGTGTCACCTCACCACACCGTTCGGAGCAGGGCATGAGTGGTGATTACCTATTTTTCGTCCGCGGGCCCGTTCCGGTGTCCTGAGCAATGGCGCCGTGGGCGAGGGCGCGGCGCGGACTCGGCAAGGTCAGCGTCCGGGCGGGACTGCGGTGCCGGCCGTCGTGCCCGGAGGCGACGGCGAGCCGGTGGTGCCCGCTGTGCTCCCGGCCCGGGCCCGATCGGCCAGGCCGAGGAACTCGCTGATGGGCAGTTCGCCGCTGCGCCTGGCCACGACGGTGCCGCTCCGGTCGATGGCCACGAAGAAGGGGAACCCGCCGATGCCGAAGGCGTTGGCCGCCTTGCCGGCCTGGGTGTCGGCGAGCGTCTCCACCGTCCAGCCCTCCCGCACGAGCCACGCTGCTGGCGGGAAGTTGGGCCGGTCGGCGGTGGCGCTGGTGGACACCGTGACCAGCCGGACGCCGGGCGGCTTGCCGTGGGTGTCGAACTCGGCCTGGAGCAGCGGCACCTCCTTCTGGCAGTGGGGGCACCAGTGGGCCACGAACAGCACCAGGGTGGGTTGCCCGTCGCCGCCGATCCGGACCTCGCGACCGGCGAAGTCCTCGCCCGTGAGGACCGGTGCCGCCTGGCCGACGGCGGGATCCACGGCGGTGGGATCCTCGGGAGGAGCGGGAAGGGCCTGGCCGCTGACGCGGACGTCGCCGTAGACGTGTTCGCCCCGGACGACGGTGCCCGACGGCCGCGCCTGCCCGGCCGTCGTGTCGGTGGCCGTGACCCGGACGGCCACGAGCAGGGCGAGCAGGACGACGGCGGCGAGCACGCCCCCGACGACGAAGGGCACGCGCCCCCGGCCGGTGGGCGCCGATGGCCCAGCCGCCTGGCGCCGACGCTGCTCGGCCGCCGACCGGGCGACGGCGGAGCGGGGGGTGGGTCGGGGTCGGTTACTCATCGGGGGCTCCGGAGGCGAGGAGGGCCAGGACGGCGGCGAAGCCACAGGCGGCCATGAAGGGGATGGACACGAAGCCGAGCTCCCACACGTGGCGCGTGGTGCAGGGGGCCTCGAGGGTGCAGAACGTCGACGAGCTGTCGGGGTTGGCCTGGAGCCACGAGTGGTACAGGGCGACGACGAGGCCGATGCCGGCGACGGGCATGGCGTAGGCCCGTACGGACCGGTCGCGACGGATGGCGGCGAGGCCGAGGATCACCGCCAGCGGGTACATGGCGATCCGCTGGTACCAGCAGAGCTTGCACGGGGTGAAGTGGGCGATCTCCGAGTAGTAGAGGCTCCCGAGGGTGGCCACGGTGGCGATGGCCCAGGCCAGGGGCAGGGCCATCGGGCGCACGCCGACGAGGACCTCGGCCGCCGCCCCGTCGGGCCGTCGGGCCGCGACCTCGGTGAGGACGACCGATGCCGCGGCGATGGCGAGGGCCAGCAGGGCGAGGAGCGACAGGAAGACCGACGCGGTTTCGACAGACATCGGGAGCAGAGGGGATCGACGGGGAAGGGTCGCCCGGTCGGCGAGTGCGACCGGAGGACCGGAGGACCGGAGGTGCCCGACGGTAGCGGGGCGGTAGCGGGGCGGGTCAGCGCGGCTGGTCCACGACCACGTTCACGCCGCTGGCGTACGGGTCGACGTCACGGACCGCGCCCGCCGCCCGCACCGAGGCGACCTCGACCACCTTCTCGTCGATCGGCACGCCGGGCCGGAGCACCACCCGCAGCGCACCGCCGGTGTGGACCACCTCGGCGTCGGCGCCATCGGTGGGCAGGCCGTGGATCTCGAGCACCGACCGGAGAGAGCGGCGGGCGACCTTGGAGTGCCGAGCCAGCGGTGCGGCGACCGCCAGGTCGATCAGCGGCGCCACCGGACTGCCCTCGGTCGTGACCATGGTGGCGAAGTCGGCGATGGTGGAGGCCTCGATCGGCCCGGCCACGATCACCGGGACGCTCCGGCGCAGCGCGCAGCGGGCGCCGTCCTCGCCGGTCGCGGAGCGGCCGGCCGGCTCGCCGGTGCGGTGCACCACGACGGCCACGTCCACGTTGTCCTCGTCGAGCGGGCACCGGTGCCCGCCGTTCTCCTCGCGGTCGGTGAGCCCGTAGCAGGGGAACGGCGCGCTCCCGGCTTCGTGGCAGCGGGCCACGACGTGCCCGGCGTCGAGGAGCTCGGTCTCGGTCTCGACGGCGACCCCCGGCTCGGATTCCAGCAGCAAGACCCGCATGGCGGTTCCCCTCTCGATGGTGCGCTCGGTGCCGGGTGCCGTCAGGAGGACCCACCGGCTGCACCGACGCTCGTCCTGCCACCGTGACGCGCCGCGCGGACCGGGGACAGGGCGATGAAGCCGGAATCATCGGGACCAAAGTCCCTTCCTCGGAGTGTCCGGCTGCCCTGCCCATCTGCCAATGTGATGGCGAGGATGGTCCGTATCGTCGCCTGCGACAACCCCCGTCGCGGCCGTCCTTCCCTTCCCCACCCCCTGAGCACCCAGGAGCGTCCATGACCACGTTGAGTCCGAAGCCAAACGGCGGCGAGCCCGGCGGCGATCGCAGCCCGCTGAGCATCTTCGCCGCCCTCGCGGCCACCGGGGCCTTCCTCGTCGCCGCCCTCGCCGTGGTCATCACGGTGGTCAAGGATCCCGGGGTGGGCGGCGGATCGGTGAAGACCGCCGCCGGCTCCTCGGTGTCGGTGACGATGACCGAGTTCAAGATCGCGCCGGCCGTGATCACGGTCCCGCCCGGGCCGGTCAAGCTCGTGGTGGCCAACGCCGGCACCCAGGTCCACAACCTGCAGGTCAAGGGGGTCAACAAGGCGACGTCCAACATCGCCGCCGCCGCCTCCGAGACGCTGGACCTCGGCGACGTGAAGGCCGGCACCTACGAGGTGATCTGCACCATCCCGGGGCACGCCGATTCGGGGATGAAGGCCACGCTGAAGGTGGAGGAGGGGGCGACGGCATCGGCTGCGGCCGCAAGCGAGCCCAGCGCCGGCCACACCACCGACACCGCCCTGCCCGCCGACTCCGACCAGCAGATGATCGACGGCGCCAACGCCTACGTGAAGGCCGTCGTGGGGTCGCTCACCGAGGGCAAGCCCAACCCGACCTCCAACGGCGGCAAGGGCGCGCAGGGTGTGGCCACCAAGGGCCGCGGCAACCAGAAGATGGAGGCCAAGGTCCTCCCCGACGGCACCAAGGAGTTCGACCTCGAGGCCAAGATCATCGATTGGGAGACCGAGCCCGGCAAGACGGTCAAGGCCTGGGCCTACAACGAGCAGGTCCCCGGCCCCTGGATCCGGGTCGAGCCCGGTGACAAGGTCAAGGTCGTCCTCAAGAACAGCCTCCCCATCGGCACCGACATCCACTTCCACGGCGTCAGCACGCCGTTCAAGTCCGACGGTGTCGCCCCGATCACCCAGGACATGGTCAAGTCCGGCGCGACGTACAACTACGAGTTCACGGCCCCGAACCGGTCCGAGCTCGGCATGTACCACGCCCACAACCACGGGCACGTGTCCATCGTGAACGGCCTCTTCGCCATCTTCCAGGTCGGCGACGTCCCGCTGCCCACCGGACGCACCATCACCGGTGTCACCGTGCCCAACAACCTCAAGCCCCAGCAGGAGTTGGCGATGGTGGTCAACGACGCCGGCGTGATCGGCCTGAGCCTCAACGGCAAGGCCTTCCCCGCCACCGACCCGATCATCACCAGCGAAGGCGATTGGACCGAGCTCCACTACTACAACGAGGGTCTGGTGGCGCACCCGATGCACCTCCACCACATCCCCCAGTTGGTGGTGGCCAAGGACGGCATCCCGCTCGACTCGCCGTACTGGATGGACACCCTCAACGTGGCCCCTGGTGAGCGCTACACCGTGCTGGTGCAGAGCCGGCGGGACGACATCGACCTGTCGAACCCGGCCAAGCCCGGCCCCGGCATCTGGGCCTTCCACTGCCACATCCTGAACCACGCCGAGAACGACAAGGGTCTGTTCGGCATGGTCACGGCCTGGGTGGTGCTGCCCAAGGCCTGAGCCTGCGGTCCCTCCGGACCTGGCCCGACGGGCGTGCCGCGGTGAGGTGTCTCCACCGCGGCACGCCCGTCGCCGCGCCCGGCCGTGCCGCCTGGCACAGCGGCCTTGGTCGGGTCATCGCAGCCCCATCACAGGTCGCTAACAGCTGCCACCGAACATCAGAGGTGTCGACCCGAACCGTCGGGTCAGCCACGAAAGGACACCTCCCATGCGCAAGCTCCTCGCCTCCACCGCCGTCGGCCTCACCCTCTTCTCCGGTTCGATGGCCGTCCTCGGATCGGCGGCCAACGCCCAGGGCAACGATCCCTCGGCCCAGACGCAGACCGCCCGTCCCGGTCAGGATCACGGCGGCGGCCAGCACCACAAGCGACGGCACCAGCTCCTGCAGGCCATCGTCAAGACGTCGGCCGACACGATCGGCATCGACAGCAAGACCCTCGTGACCGAGCTCCGGTCCGGCAGCTCGATCGCCCAGGTGGCCCGGAACCACGGGGTCGAGCCCCAGAAGGTGGTCGATGCCCTGGTGGCCAAGGGCAACGAGCGCATCGACAAGGCCGTCGCCGACGGCAAGCTCGATGCCGACCGCGCCGCCCAGCTCAAGGCCAAGCTCCCCGGCATGGCCGAGAAGGCGGTGAACCACCAGGTGAAGCCCCGCGCCAACGGCCAGGGCCAGGGTCAGCCCCAGGGCAAGTGAACCAGCCGGGCGGTCCGGGCTCCGGCCCGGGCCGCCTGGTCCGGGCGGCTCCGCCCGGATGAGCGATCAGGACGGCCGAGGCCGGTGCGCACCGTCGGTGCCCACCCCTCGGCCGTTCGGCGCGCCCGAGGTCAGACGCGGGGGCGGGCCCGGCCGATCGTGCGCACGAAGCGCTCGGGGCGACCCTCCTCCAGCGGGACGGCTTCGATCGATCCCCGGTCGTGGTCCGACACGAGGCGGACCTGGCCGCCCGACAACGTGAAGGTGGCGAGGCAGGTCTCACAGCTCCCGACCAGCGTGGTGTCCGCATCGCCGAGCACGATCGACGAGAACTCGACGGTCCCGTCGGGGCAGCTGCTGTTCGTGCAGGGCATCGTGATCTTCATCGGTCCCCCTGGACCCTGCGACCCCGTGGTCGCAGCTGCGTCGGGCCGCCTCGGCCTCCCCGACATTGGAGCACAGTTCTCTTCGGCGGAAAAGCACAACCTGGGTCGAATGGCCCATACCGGATCCAGGTCGCTGCCATGACAAGCGACCCCATCCTTCAGGCGCCGTGGGCCGCCGGCCGCGGCGGTCATACTGTCGCCCGTGGAGACGCCAGGCCCCTCGACCACGCGACCTGCCCCCCACCCGACGGCCCTCGACGGGCTGTCGGAAGCGGAGGTCGCCGGCCGTCGGGCCAAGGGCCTCACCAACGACGTCCCGGCGCCGACCAGCCGGAGCTACGGCGCCATCGTGCGGGCCAACGTCTTCACCCGCTTCAACGCCCTCCTCGGCGCGCTCCTCGTCGCCATCATCGCCGTCCGCGAGTACAAGGACGCCCTGTTCGGCATCGTCCTCGTCCTGAACGCCCTCATCGGGATCATCCAGGAGGTGCGGGCCAAGCACACCCTCGACCGGCTCACGCTGATGTCGGCGCCGGTGGCCACGGTGCGTCGGGCGGGGACCACCGCCCGCATCCCGATCGCGGAGCTCGTCCTCGACGACGTCATCGAGCTGGCACCGGGCGACCAGATCGCCGTCGACGGCGAGATCCTGCACCACGCCGGGCTGGAGGTCGACGAGTCGCTGCTCACGGGCGAGGCCGATCCGGTGGTGAAGACCAACGGCGACCAGGTGTTGTCCGGCAGCTTCGTGGCCGCCGGCAGCGGGGTGTTCCGGGCCACCAAGGTCGGGACCCACACCTACGCCTATCGGCTCCGGGAGGACGCCGCCCGCTTCACCCTGGTGAAGTCGGAGCTGCGTGACGGCATCAACGCCATCCTCAAGGTCGTCACCGCGCTGCTCGTCCCGACGGCCGTGCTGCTCGTGTACACCCAGTTCCGCAACAACGCCGATCTGACGCTGGCCGTGCAGAGCTCGGTGGCCGGGCTGGTGGCCATGGTGCCCGAGGGCCTGGTGCTGCTCACCTCGGCCGCGCTGGCCATCGGCGTCCTGCGTCTCGGCCGGAAGAACGTCCTCACCCAGGAGCTGGCCGCCATCGAGGGACTGGCCCGGGTCGACACCCTCTGTGTCGACAAGACCGGCACCCTCACCGAGGGCAAGCTTGTGCTCCACGCCCTCGAGCCCTTCCCCGACCACCTGGAGGAGCGCTGCCGGGAGGTGCTGGCCGCCATGGGCGCGGCGGACCCCAACCCCAACGGGTCGATGCAGGCGATCATCGACGCCTACCCCGACGGGCCCGACGACCCGGTGTGGGACGCGGCCGACGCCGTCCCGTTCAGCTCGGCCCGCAAGTGGAGCGCCACCACCTTCGCCATGGAGGGGAGCTGGGTGCTCGGTGCGCCCGACGTGATGGTGGCCAACGTCGCGGCCGACGTCGCTCCGGTGGTGGCCGAGCGCGTCCACCGCCACGCCGCCACCGGCCGCCGGGTCCTGCTGCTCGCCGCCGCCCCTGCCGGCCTCGACAACGAGCGCCTCCCCGAGGGCCTGATCCCCGTGACGCTCGTGGTGTTGGAAGAGAAGGTCCGCGACGACGCGGCCGACACGGTCGCCTACTTCCTCCGCCAGGACGTGTCGATCAAGGTGATCTCCGGGGACAACCCCGTCACCGTCGGTGCCGTCGCCGCCCGCTGCGGCATCCCGGGGGCCGACGAGCCCCTCGACGCCCGCGACCTCCCCGAGGACCTCGAGGCGCTGGCCGAGGTGATGGACAACTTCTCGGTGTTCGGTCGGGTCACCCCCCATCAGAAGCGCTCGATGGTGCACGCGCTCCAGTCCCGTGGGCACGAGGTGGCGATGACCGGCGACGGGGTCAACGACACCCTCGCCCTCAAGGACGCCGAGATCGGCATCGCCATGGGCTCGGGATCGCCGGCGGCGCGGGCGGTGGCCCGGTTCGTGCTCCTCGACAACGCCTTCTCCGTGTTCCCGTCGGTCGTGGCCGAGGGGCGACGCGTCATCGCCAACGTCGAGCGCGTCGCCAACCTGTTCGTCACCAAGACGATCTACGCCATGCTCCTCGCCATCACCGTGGGGATCACCGGTGACGTCTACCCGTTCCTCCCCCGGCACCTCACCATCATCAGCACCCTCACCATCGGGGTGCCGGCCTTCCTCCTGGCCCTCGCTCCCAACTCCCGCCGGGCCACCCACGGCTTCCTGGTCCGGGTGCTGCGCTTCACCATCCCCGCCGGCATCGTGTGCGGCGCGACCACACTGACCACGTTCGTGCTCGCCCGCCGCGTCGACGGCGTCTCCGTCGACGAGGCCCGCACCGCCTCGCTCGTCGTGCTGTTCGTCGTCGCGATGTGGGTGCTGTCGATCCTCTGCCGGCCCCTGGTCTGGTGGCGCATCGTGTTGATCGTGACGATGGTGGCGGGGTTCGTGCTGGTCTTCACCGTCAAGGGCCTGACCCGCTACTTCGAGATCGCCACCCCGCACGCCGACTCGCTCACCTACGTAGTGGTCGCCGCCGTCACCGGCGCCGCTGTCCTCGAGGGGCTCTGGCACCTGTCGGGGCTCATCGACAAGCGGTGGGGGATCGGCGAGGTCGTCGCCGGCTGGGGCAAGGGCGAGTAGCCGGTCGTCCCCGGCGGGGCCCAGCGGGGCTTACCGCCGACCGGGATCAGGAGCGCTGTCGTTCGCGGCGGTCGGCCAGGCGGGCGGCGTACACGGCCGCCTCGGTGCGGCGCTGCATCCCGAGCTTGGTCAGGAGGTTGCTCACGTAGTTCTTCACCGTCTTCTCGGCCAGGTACAACCGGTCGGCGATCTCCCGGTTGGTGAGGCCTTCGGCCAGCAGGTCGAGGATGCGGCGCTCCTGGTCGGTGAGCGAGGCGATGCGCTCGTCGTCGGCCTGGGGCGAGCGGAGCCGGGCCAGGACCCGGGCGGTGAGCGCCGGGTCGAGCAGCGACTGGCCGGCGGCGACCTTGCGCACGGCTTCCACCAGCTCGGTACCTCGGATCTGCTTCAGCACGTAGCCGGCCGCCCCGGCCATGATGGCGTCGAAGAGGGCCTCGTCATCGGCGTAGCTGGTGAGCATCAGGCACTGCAGGTCGGGCATCTTCGACCGCAGGTCGCGGCAGACGTGCACGCCGTCGCCGTCGGGCAGCCGCACGTCGAGCACGGCCACGTCCGGCTGGAGGGCCGGCACGCGGTGGAGCGCCTCCTCGGCCGTTCCGCCCTCGCCGACGACGTCGATCCCGGCCACCTCGAGGAGCTCGCGGACGCCACGCCGGACGATCTCGTGGTCGTCCAGCAGGAACACCCGGATGGGGCGCCCGGTCGGGGCCGCATCGGCGCCTTCGGTCATGGCCCCATTCTGGCCCATGGGGGGGCGCGAAGGGGACCCGGCGGACCGCCCGCCGTAGAATCGGCGGGTGACCGCGACCGGCATCGACCACGCCGAACTGCGGGAGCTCCTCGAAGCCATCGTCAGCGTCGGCAGCGAACTGAGCCTCCCCGTGGTCCTCCGGCGCATCGTCGAGACGGCCACGACCCTCGTCGGCGCCTCCTACGGCGCCCTGGGCGTGCTCGACGAGACCGGCACCCGCCTCCAGGAGTTCATCCACGTCGGCCTGCCGATCGAGCGCGCCGCCGAGATCGGCCACCTGCCCGAGGGCCACGGCATCCTCGGCCTCCTGATCGTCGAGCCCACCCCGATCCGGCTCGACGACCTCACCACCCATCCCGACAGCTATGGCTTCCCGGACCACCACCCGCCGATGCAGTCGTTCCTCGGGGTGCCGATCCGGGTGCGGGGGTCGGTCTTCGGCAACCTCTACCTCTGCGACAAGGCCGGAGGTGGCGGGTTCACCGACACCGACGAGGAGCTGGTGGTGGCGCTGGCGGCGGCGGCCGCCATGGCGATCGACAACGCCCGCCTCCACCGCCGCGTCACCGAGCTGCTGGTGTTCGAGGACCGCGAACGCATCGCCCGCGACCTGCACGACACCGTCATCCAACGGATCTTCGCCACCGGTCTGGCGCTCCAGAGCGCGGCCCTCCGGGCCCAGGACCCGGAGGTCGCCGCCCGCCTCCAGGCCGCCGTCGACGACCTCGACGACACGGTGCGGCAGGTGCGCACCACGATCTTCGAGCTGCAGAGCGCCCGCTTGCCCGGGCGGTCGCTGCGCCAGGAGGTGCTCGATCTGGTCAACGAGGCCGCCGTCGGGCTCGGGTTCGACCCGCATGTGCGCTTCGACGGTCCGATCGACAGCGCCGTGCCGTCGGGCCTGGCCGACCACGTGCTGGCCGTGGTACGGGAGGCCCTGGCCAACGTCACCAAGCACGCGTCGGCCACCCACGCCGAGGTCAGCCTCGGCCTGCGCGACGACGAGCTGTGCCTGCTCGTGAGCGACAACGGGGTCGGCGCGGCGGCGTCGGGTCCCCCAGCCGACGGATCGGGCCACGGCCTGACCAACTTGGGCACCCGGGCCGGCAAGCTCGGGGGCCGGTTCGAGGTCGGTCCCGGGCCCGAGGGTCGGGGCACCAGCCTCGCCTGGGTGGTGCCGATGCCCGACGAGCGCTGAGCCCGGCCGCGCCGCCGGCGCCGTTCGGGCCAGTGGGTCGTCAGTGGGCGCGGGCCAGGCTGACGAAGCTCTCGTGGCCGTCGAAGCGGTGCCAGCCCCGCACCCGCCGGCCGCTCACGAGGTCGGCGGCGATGGAGATGAAGCGGTCCTTCCCCGGTTCCACCCAGGGCCGGAGCGGTAGCCGCCTGACCGCCTCGATCTCCAGGGGATCGGTGATCTCCCGGCTGCTGCCCTGGAGCAGCACGCTCCAGCCGGTGTGGCTGAGCCCGTCGTAGTGGTCGGCCTCGAAGGCGACGACCGAGTTCACGAGGGCGGCGTTGAGCTTGCCGCCCGACCCGGTGCGGACCACGACCTCCTCGTTCCAGAGGACGAAGTTCACGGGGAGCACCACGGGGAGGGCGCCGGCCGACAGCCCGATCCGGCCGATGGGAACGGTCGAGAGCAGCCGGAGGCACGCCCCCCGGTCCAGCACCTCGAGCCCGTTCGCATCCAGTTCCACGATCGCAATTCCAGCAGCGGAGGGCCCCGCCGCGTTAGGGCCGAAGGTCCCGAAGCCGGGCGACCGCCGGCCGATCGTGGGATGCTGGCCCCGTGATCGGCGACCAGGTGCGGCTCCAGCTCCCGGCCGACCCGGCCTACGGACGGGTGGCGCGGATCACGGCGTCGAGCCTGGCCCTCCGGGTGGGCCTGCCCTTCACCCAGGTCGATCAGCTCCGTCTGGCCATCGACGAGGCGCTCGTGCTGCTCCTGCGCAGCGAGCCGGCCGACGGGCGGATCCAGGTGCTGCTCACGGTGCGGGCCGACGGCCTGGCCCTCGACCTGGCCGGCACGCCCGGCTCCAACGCCATCGCCAGCGCCGCCGATCTGGAGCGCTTCACCGCCCTGGTCGCCCCGATCGTGGACGTGGCCGAGGTGGGCGAAGGCGGGCATGCCGTGCACCTCGAGTGCCACCGCGCCGCCCCGGTCCCCTGACGCCGCCGGGCCGGTGCGCCGGGCCCGGGTCCTCGTGCTCAGCGGCCGGTGTGGCCCCAGCCGCCCTCGCCCCGGTCCGACGGCGGCAGCTCGTCGACCAGCTCGAGGCGGGCGTGCTCCACGGGCTGGATCACGAGCTGGGCGATGCGCTCGCCGGGCTCCACCACGAAGTCCTGCTCGGGATCGGTGTTGACGAGCAGCACCTGGAGCTCGCCCCGATACCCGCTGTCGATCAGGCCGGGCGTGTTGAGACAGGTGATCCCGTGGTCCCGGGCCAGCCCGCTGCGGGGTTGGATGAAGCCGGCGTAGCCCTCGGGCAGGGCGATGGCCAGGCCCGTCCCCACGATGGCCCGCCCGCCGCCGGCGGCCAGCACCACCCGGGCGTTGGCCCGCAGGTCGAGCCCGGCGTCGCCGGGCTTGGCGTAGGCGGGGAGGTCCACGGTCGGGTCGAGTCGCTTGATCTGCACGGTGGTCACGGCCCGAGCCTAGGGGTGGCGGAATGGGTGCGGCGCCGGGGCCGCCGGTGCCCCAGAATGCAGGGCAGCTATGGACACCGCCCTCCCCGCCCCCGTGTCGCCGGCCATCGCCGTCGACGGGGCGGCCGGGTCGAGGGCGATGGCCGGGGTGTGGTTCGCCACCGCCGTGTTCTCGACCGGCCCGGTGCTGATCTCCACCACCACAGCGACCGGCCCGGTGCTCTCGTTCTGGCGCATGTGGATGGGTGTCCCCCTCCTCGGGGGCGTCGCCGCCGTCCACGCCGTGCGCACCGGCCGGCGCCCCACCCGGCGTGGCCTGCGGCTCGCCGCGCTGGGCGGCGTGGCCTTCGCCGTGCACCAGGCCACCCTCATGAGCGCGCTGCGGGTCACCACGGTGGTCGACGTCGCACTGATGAACGCCCTGGGTCCCGTGATCGTGGCCGTGCTGGCGGTGCGGCTGTTCGGCGAGCGGCCGGGCACCGCCTTCCGGCTGTGGTCGGCCGTCGCCGTGGCCGGCGCCGTGCTCGTGGCCTTCCTGGGCTCCACCGGGGTGGGCGGGCACCCGGCCGGGATGGCCCTGGCCGCGGCCAACGTCGCCTTCTACTCGTGCTACTTCGCCGTGTCGAAGCAGGCTCGTCCGGCCATCGACACCTGGCCGTTCCTCGCCGTCACCTTCACCGTCGCCGCCCTGTGCGTGAGCCTGTTCGTGCTCGTCGCCGGGTTCGACCTCGGCGCGGTCACCGGGCACGATCTCGCCGTCGCCCTGTTCGTGGCCGTGGGCCCCGGCCTGGTCGGGCACGGCACGATGACGTGGAGCCTGCGCTACGTGCCCGCCAACGTCCCGCCCGTGGTCATGCTCACCATCCCGCTCTTCTCGGGTCTGCTGGCCTACGGCTTCCTCGGGCAGGGGGTGACCCTGGCCAAGGTCGCCGCCGGCGCCATCACCATCGTGGGCGTCCTCGGCGCCATGCGCTCACCCCTGGGCGCCGAGCCGGCGGTGGTGGAGGCGATGGCGCTGGCGGAGGAGACCTGATCGTGGCCAACCTCCACCGGGTGCCGCGGCCGATCCTGCTCCACCTCGCCCCCGCGGCCGACTGGGCCCGGTACGAACGGCAGGGCACGATCACGCCACCGTCGCTCGGCGGGGAGGGGTTCGTCCACCTGTCCACGGTGGAGCAGGCGCCGTTCAGCGCCGCCCGCTACTACGCCGACCGCACCGACCTCGTCGCCCTCGCCCTCGACCCCGCCGGGCTCCGGCTCGGCGCCCTCCGCTGGGCGGAGTCCCACCCCGGCCAGTTCTTCCCGCACCACCACGAGCCGGTCAGCACCGCGGCGGTGATCGACGCCGTGCCCTGGCCGGCCCCGTCGCCGGGCGCGCCGCTCCTGCCCGGCGACCCTCCCGGCTGGCCGCTTCCCGACGCGCTGCCCCTCCCGCCCGGCACGGCGCCGCTCCCCCCGGGGGCCACGGTGCGCCGCCTGCGGGCCGCCGACGCCACCGCGGTGCACGAGGTGGTCACGGCCGCGGTGGGCGAACGCCCCGGGGAGCCGGCGGGCCAGCCCGCGGCCCGCGCCGTCGAGCGCCTCCACACCGCGGGCGGGTGGGGGCTCGGGATCGAGATCGACGGGCAGCTGGTGTCGCTCGTGCTGGGCGTCCCCATGCGGGCCGACGACGGGGCGGGCCCGATCGTGGCGGGCTGGTGCCACGTGGGATCGGTGATGACCCGGCCGGCATGGTGGGGACGCGGCTTGGCCACCCGGCTGATGGTGGAAGGGGTCGCGGTCATGCGCTCGCTCGGCGCCTCGCACGCCGAGCTCTGGACGCAGGTCGACAACCCACGGGCGCTGGCCCTGTACGCGCGGCTCGACTGGCAGCGGACCGACCGCCCCCCGATGCCCTTCGACGACGAGCTCCTCCTCCACCACACGCTCGCCCTTCGGCCCTGAGGCGCGGACCGGGACGGGCGCGATCGGGCGGGAGCGGCCCGATCGGGCGGGAGCGGCCCGATCGGGCGGGAGCGGGCCCGGCCGGTCCTCTCTCGGTAACCTCTCGCCATGCTCGCCTGGATGGACCTGGAGATGACCGGGCTCGACCACCGGACCGAGGTGATCGTCGAGATCGCGACGATCATCACCGACGACGACCTCCAGATCGTGGCCGAGGGGCCGGACCTGGTGATCCACGCGCCGGAGGAGAAGCTGGCGGCGATGGCCCCGGTCGTGGTCGAGATGCACACCCGCAGCGGTCTCCTCGACGAGATCCGGGCCAGCACCGTGACGGTGGAGGAGGCGGGTGCGGCCACGCTCGACTTCCTGCGCTCGTTCATCCCAGAGCCCCGCAGCGTGCCGTTGTGCGGCAACTCCATCGGCACCGACCGGCGGTTCCTCGACGCCTACCTCCCCGACATCGAGAACTTCCTCCACTACCGGTCCGTCGACGTGTCCACCATCAAGGAGCTGGCCCGACGGTGGTCGCCGACGATGCTCGACGGCATCGCCAAGAAGGCCGAGGCCCACCGGGCCCTCGACGACATCCGAGAGAGCATCAAGGAGCTGCGCTTCTACCGGGACCGCTTCTTCGTCCTGCCCTCCTGAGCCGCGTGTGCGGTGCCGCGGGTCGCCTCCGTCGGTCCGGTTGAGGCTTGACCGAACGGTCAAGTTAGGCTCGTCGGGATGCGACAGGAGCAGGAACCCGCGTCCGATGAGGTGATCGAGGTCGCCCCGGGGATCCTGCGGCTGCAGCTGCCCATCGAGTTCACCGGGCTCGGCCACGTCAACACCTACGCCCTCGAGGACGCCGACGGGTTCGCCCTCGTCGATCCCGGTCTGCCCGGCAAGGCCAGCTGGGACAACCTGCGCTCCCGCATGGATGCGGCCGGCATCCCGCTGGCCCGGGTCCACACCGTCCTCATCACCCACTCCCATCCGGATCACTTCGGCGGGGCCGGGCTCCTGGCCGAGGAGAGCGGCGCACGCGTGGTGGCCAGCCACCGGTTCCGCACCTGGTGGGATCCCGACGAGTCCTGGGACGACACCGAGCTCGAGGGGGCCGACGGCGGCGGCGAGGCCCGGACCCATGTCCCCGGCGGCACCACCACAGCGGCGTCGATGGCCCATGCCGTGGTCGGCCACACCCACGACGCCGAGGGCCGCAAGCTCCCGCCGTCGCCCTTCGGCCGGCCCACCCCGTGGGGCGGCCGCACCGAGGACCTCCCGCCCGAGCGCAAGAAGGAGCTGGCCGAGAACTTCGAGGAGGCCATGCGGTGGTTCCGGGTTCCGCACCCGTCGCTGCGTCTGGCCGATCTCGACCCGCTCCGGCTGGCCGGGCGCGATTGGTTCGGCCTCTACACGCCGGGCCACACCGCCGACCACCTCTGCCTGTGGGATCCGAGCACCGGCACCATGCTCTCGGGCGACCACGTGCTGCCCACCATCACGCCCCACATCAGCGGCATGATCGAGGGTGACCCGCTGGCTCGCTACGTCGAGTCGCTCGACCGCATCGCCAGCTTCGACGGCGTGCGCCTCGTCCTGCCGGCCCACGGCCAGCCCTTCACCGCGCTGGCCGAGCGGGTGGACGAGATCAAGGAGCACCACGAGGGCCGGCTGGCCCGCCTCCGGGAGATCTCCGAGGAGACCGGCTGGTGCTCCGTGCAGGACCTCTCCCACCGACTCTTCGCCGAGCGGTCGTGGGGGTCGATGGCCGAGAGCGAGACCTACGCCCACCTCGAGCACCTGCGCCTGCGCGGGGAGGCCGACCGTCGGGAAGCGCCGGGCGGGGTCCTCGAGTACCTCGTGCCTTAGCGGGGCGCCACGCCGACGCGGTCGGTTCAGGTGGTGGCCGCGGCGTTGAGGACGAGGGCGACCTGGGCCGCTCCCTCCTCGGTGAACGAGCCGGAGATCTCGATCTGGTCAGCCTCGAATCGCTGCGCCCTGATCGTCGGCGCCGAGATGACGACCCCGTCCACGACGATGGCGATGCGCCCGCTGGGGCAGGTCGAGTCCGTGGCGAAGCAATGGGCGGCGAGGTCGTTGAAGGTGTCGATGCCCGGGCGCCCGGCGCGGAACGTCGGTCGGATGATCCAGAGGCCAGGACCCCAGTCGCTCTTCATGGTCCGGGCGGAGGTGAAGGCGTCGCCCAGGACGTCGGTCGGGCCCACGCGGAGTCGCTCCACCTCGGCGCCCTGGCCATCGAGCTCGGGCAGGACCGTCTCGACCGACGGGTCGGGGGCCGCCGGGGCTGGTGCGCCGGTTCCCGTCGGTGTTCCGGTGGGAGGCAGCGAGGCCAGCACGGGGCGGAACTGCACCCGCCGTGCCGCCGCAGGAGCGGGACCGGAGCGAGCGGTGCTCCCCGCCGCTGGTGCGCCGCTCGTGGCGGCCGCCGAGCGGGTGTCGGTGGACGCGGCCGAACAGGCTGTCACCGTGCCGAAGAGCAGGAGGCCGGCGAGCGGCAGGCCGGTCCACCGCCGGGAGCGCGGCGGGCGGGACGCGACGGACCCCGTGCCGATCGACCGCCGGGAAGGGCGTTCGGTCGGCACGGGGTCCGGTTCGATCGTCGAGCCGAGCGTCGGCTAGGCGATCAGGTCGCCGTTGAGCGCCGAGTACTGGAGGTGGTTGGCGAAGCCCGAGGTCTCGGGGTTCACGTGCACGTGCTTGACCTGCCGGTAGATGTTGTAGCCGTAGGTGCCGAGCTCCCGGCCGATGCCCGACTGCTTGTAGCCACCGAAGGGCTTGTCGGGGGAGATCATGTGGTAGTCGTTGATCCACACGGTGCCGGTGCGCATGCGGGCGGCCACGGCCTGGGCCCGCTCGAGGTTGCTGCTCTGCACGCCGCCGGCCAGGCCGTAGATCGAGTCGTTGGCGATGGCCACGGCCTCGTCGTCGGACTCGAAGGGGATCACGCACAGGACCGGACCGAAGATCTCCTCCTGGGCGATCTTGGCCGAGTTGGGCACGTTGCTGAAGATGGTGGGCTGGAAGAAGGCCTGACGGTCGAGGCCCTCGGCCAGCGCCGCCGGGTAGTCGCCGCCGCACACCGGGTCGCCCACCTCGTCGCGGCCGAGCTTGACGTAGCGCTCGGCCGTCTCGGCCTGGCTGCGGTCGACCAGCGGGCCGAGATCGGTGGTGAAGTCGAGCTGGTCGCCGATGACGAGCTTGCCCGCCTTCTCCACGAGCATGTTCATGAACTCGTCGTAGATCTTCTTGTGCACGAGGGCCCGGGTGCCGGACTCGCACACCTGGCCACCGTGGAAGAAGGTGCCCCACAGGACGGCCGACGAGGCCTGGTGCAGGTCGGCGTCGTCGAGGACGATGTTGGCGCTCTTGCCGCCCAGCTCGAGGGTGACGGGCTTCACCGTGCCCGACGCCAGCTGCATGATGCGGCGGCCGACCTCGGTGGAGCCGGTGAAGGCCACCTTGTCGACCATCGGGTTCGAGGCCAGCTCCTCACCGACGGTGCCGCCCGGGCCGCTGAGGACCTGCAGCACGCCGGGGGGCAGGATGCCGGCTTCGGTGATGAGCTCGGCCAGCTTCAGGGCGGTGATCGAGGTGAGCGACGCCGGCTTGATGACCGACACGTTGCCGGCGGCGAGGGCCGGGGCGATCTTCCAGCTCAGCATGATGAACGGGAAGTTCCACGGGATGACACCGGTGCACACGCCGAGCGGCTCGTAGAGGGCGTAGTTGTCGGACTGGGGGAACACCGCCGGCGGCAGCTGGACGCGGTCGGCCTCGGTCTCGGCGCAGGTGGCGAACCACTCGAAGGCGCCGGCGGCACCGGGTACGTCGGCCAGGCTCGACTTGCGGATGGTGCCGCCGGAGTCGAGCGACTCCAGCTCGGCCAGCACGCCGGCGTTGGCGTTGATCAGCGCGGCGATCTCACGCAGCTTGCCGGCCCGCTCGGCGCCGCTCATCTTCGGCCAGGGCCCCTCGTCGAAGGCCTTCCGGGCCGCCTTGATCGCCCGCTCGGCGTCTTCCTTGCCGGCCTTGGGCAGGTCGGCGATCTTCTCGCCCTTCCCCGGGTTGTAGGTGGCGAAGGTGTCGCCGGAAGCGGCTTCGCAGAGCTCACCGTCGATCAGGAGCTTGTAGTCGGCCATGTGGATCCCCCTTGGCTAGGTCCGTTCTGGGCCGCGACGGTAGCCGCGAAATGCGAGACCCACACCAGCCCTGACGCCGCGTCAGACAAGACCCTTGGGTGCGTAAGGGCGCGCATAGCGCACCCTTACGCACCCAAGGCTGCAGGTCAGGAGGCGGACCACTTGCCGGCGAGGGTCCTGCCGGTGGCCTTGCCGTCCTTGGCCAGCTTGAGGAGGTGGGCGTGGACGGTGTGCATGGCGATCGGCCAGCGCTCCTCGGCCACGTCGGCGTAGACGATCGGGACCAGGTCGGCGATCTTGGCCGGTCCCACCTCGCGCAGGACCGAGAGGATCTGCTCCTCCCGTTCGAGGCGGTGCTGGATGTACCAGTCGATCGTCTCGCCCGGATTCTCGATGAGCCGACCGTGGCCCGGGGCGATGGAGCGCAGGCGGAGCTTCTTCAGCTTCTCCAGCGACTCGAGGTACACGGCCATGTCGCCGTCGGGAGGCTTGATCACCACCGTGGCGCTCTCGTTGATGTGGTCGCCGGAGAGGAGCATCCGCTCCTCCTCCACGAGGTAGCAGAGGTGGTTCGAGGCGTGGCCGGGGGTGTGGATGGCCCGCAACCGGAACTCGGTGGAATCGATGATGTGGCCGTCGCCGATCTTGCGGCTGGGCTTGAAGCCGTCCTTGGGGCCGAAGCCGAGGAGCTCGGCGCCCGTGCGTTCCGCCAGCTTCGCCGCGCCGGTGCCGTGGTCGATGTGGGTGTGCGTGACGGCGATCCAACGGATGCGGTCGCCGCCACAGCCCATGATGGCGTCGAGGTGCCGGTCGTCGTCGACGGCGGGGTCGACCACCACCACCTCGTCGATCCCCACGAGGTAGGTGTTGGTGCCGGGTCCGGTGAAGAGGTTGGGGTTGGGCGCCACGATGCGGCGCACCATCGGCGACAGGGCCCGGGCGACGTAGGGCTCGAGCGGCTCGGGCGGCGGCGCGGCCTGTTCCTCGACCGGCTCCTCCTTCGTCTTCAGCGTGGCTCGGCTGCGCGCCATGTCAGCCCTCCTCGGACCGGATCCCCGGAGCCGCGAGGCGACGCCGGGTGTCGCCCAAGTCTCCCACGTCCGGTGGGGTCGATGTGGGCGTACGTGTCGCGGAGGGGCCGACCAACCGCTGCATCGGGATCCCGTCGGGCACGTCGGCAGGGATGACGGTGTCGTAGTCGGGGTCACCGGGCAGGACGATCCGGTAGCCGCCCTGTTCCTCGGCGACGATGCGGGGGAGGATGGCCGGCACCTCGTCGACCGCGGCGGCATGGGCGAGCAGGTCGGCCGCCGAGTCGAAGCGGCTGAGGGCGACGAGTGACCGCACGGTGGGGAACACCATCTCGTACTCGCCGGCGTCGTGGCGGGCCAACGCCTCGGCCGGGGTGATCCAGAGGTTGGCGATCACCTCGCGGTCGTCGTGGAGCGGCTCCTGCGCCTCGGGCGCCGCCGCCACGAAGAAGCGCGTGTCGTACCGGCGGGGCATCCCTTCGGGGGTGATCCAGTGGCTGAAGTAGTACATGGTGTCGACGGCCAGCCGGAGCCCCTCGTCCCGGCACACGTCGACCAGTCGACGCTCGCCCCGGTCGACCTCGGCCCGGTGGGTGCGGAAGCGGGCCGCCGTGACCTCGTCGTGATCGTCCAGGCGCACGATCCCGTCGCCGTGGCGCCCGCCGTCGCCGTAGGCCAGGAGCACGCCCGCCTCCTCGAACGACTCGCGGATGGCGGCCACCCAGTAGGCCAGGCCGCCCCGTTCGATCCCGAGTCGCGTCGACGCGTCGGTGTCGGTGCGACCGGCGCACACCGCTTCGAGGTCGTCGTGGCGGTCGTGGTCGTCGACGGCACCGCCGGGGAACACGTAGGCCCCACCTACGAAGTCCGAGCGCAGGTTGCGCCGGAGCATGAAGACCTCGAGGCCCGGCTCGCCGTCGCGCACGAGCATCACGGTGGCGGCGTCCCGCACCGGCACGGCGCCGGCGGCCATCAGCGCGGTCCGAGCTCGGTGTGGGGCGCCGGACCGAAGCCGTAGGGGCCGGTGTCGCGGCCCGTGGTGTCGACGATGTCGGCGTCGACGAAGATCCGTTGGGTCCGGCCGCCGAAGGGACCGAAGCCAGCGGAGGCGAACCCGGCCGACGTGCCGCTGACCACGGCCTGCTCGATGCGACCCTGGAATCGGCGCACCAGCGCGGCGCGGAAGAGGGCGCGGGTGGGAGGGAGCAGGAGGAGGACGCCGACCACGTCGGTCAGGAAGCCCGGGGTGACCAACAGGGCGCCGGCCAGCAGCACCAGGCCGCCGTCGATGAGCTCGCGGGTGGGCAGCCGACCTTCCGAGAGGGTGGCGTTCATGCGGCGCAGCACGCCGAGCCCTTCCCGCTTGCACAGCCACGACCCGAGGACGCCGACGAGGACGAGGAGGGCGATGGTGGGGAGGATTCCGATGTTGGCGCCCACCGTGAGGATCACCGCCAGCTCCAGGAACGGGAGCACGATGAACAGGAGGAAGAGGGCGAGCGCCATCTGCCCAGCCTACCGGTGGGGCCTTCCCGTTCCCCTGCGCCCCACCGGCGCTCCGGGCGCGGTCGGCGGCCGGGAGTCCGTGCGTGGGGCCGTGGTCCCGAGCCCGGGCCGGACGGGTCCCCCCGTATACTCGGCGCCATGGCGGCGCCCGACACTCGATCACGAGAGGCACCGGTCATGGAGATCCCGAAGGACGCACGCGTCTACGTCGCTGGGCACATGGGGCTCGTGGGGTCGGCGATCGTTCGTCACCTCGAGGCGGAGGGCTACTCGAACCTGCTCACCGCCCGTCGTGACCAGGTCGATCTGCGGGACCAGGCCGCGGTCAACTACTGGTTCAAGGCCAATCGGCCCGAGTACGTGTTCCTCGTGGCCGGCACCGTGGGTGGGATCATGGCCAACGCCACCCGCCCGGCGGAGTTCCTCTACGACAACATGATGATCCACGCCACCGTGGTGCACGCGAGCTTCGAGGCGAAGGTGTCCAAGCTCCTCTACCTCGGGAGCTCCTGCATCTACCCGCGAATGGCCGACCAGCCGATCACCGAGAACCAGCTCCTCACCGGCCCCCTCGAGCCCACCAACGAGGCCTACGCGTTGGCCAAGATCGCCGGCATCAAGCTGTGCGACGCCTACCGGACCCAGTACGGGTGCAACTTCGTGTCGGCCATGCCGACCAACCTCTACGGCCCCAACGACAACTTCGATCTCGCCTCCAGCCATGTGCTCCCGGCGCTGATCCGGAAGTTCGACGACGCCAAGCGGGCCGGGCAGCGCGAGGTCGAGATCTGGGGGACGGGATCGGCGCGGCGTGAGTTCCTCCACGTCGACGACCTCGCCGACGCCTGCGTGTTCCTGATGCGCCACTACGAGGAGCCGGGCCCGATCAACGTCGGGACCGGGATCGACCTGCCCATCCGGGATCTGGCCGCGATGGTGCGCGACATCGTCCATCCGGAGGCCGAGCTCGTCTTCGATCCGTCGAAGCCCGACGGCATGCCCCGCAAGGTGCTCGACGTGGGCCGGATCAACGCCCTCGGCTGGCGGGCCAGCACCGAGCTCCGGAGCGGGGTGGCGTCGACCTACGACTGGTACCTCGCCCACCGTGACCGCTTCGTGCGCGGCGTGTCAGCCGATCCGGTGGCGACGGCGGCGGGCTGACGGCGACCGCGGGCTGGGCCGGCCGTTCGTCGGTGCGGCCGGTCGACTGAACCAGAGCGGACCGTCCGGGGCTTGTGCGGGTGGAGGGAGGACCGTGTCCGACAGCATCACTTCGTTCGACGAGTTCTTCGACCGGGAGTACGACCCCGTCGTCCGCAGCCTGACGCTGGTCACGGGCGATCGGGCCCGGGCCGAAGACGCCGCACAAGAGGCCTTCGCCCGGGCGCTGCGTCGCTGGGATCGGGTCGGCTCCCTCGACCGGCCCGGTGGCTGGGTCGTCATCGTCGCCACCAACGTGCTCCGTCGCTGGTTCGCCACAGAGGAGAAGCGCGTCGCCCGCTTCGTGTCGGCGGGGGTCGTCGCCCAACCGGACCGGCCCGCCGGCGGCGCGTCGCCCGACCCCGGTTCGGCGGTCGTGCTCGCCGCCACGCTCCGGGATGCGTTGTCCGCCCTCCCGCCGCGCCAGCGGGCGACCGTGGTGCTGCGGTACCTGTGTGACCTGTCCACCGACGAGGTGGCCGAGGCGCTCGGGTGCGCGCCGGGCACGGTGAAGTCGGCGCTCCACGCCGCGCTGGCGGCGCTGCGGGTGGAGCTGACCGACCCTGAGGATCCGGTCGCTCCGCAGGGGCGACCGAGCCGGCACGAGGAGGTGCGGTGATGGCGATCGACGAGCAGACCCTTCGTGACCGACTGGCGGCGCTGCGTGACGCCGAGCCGGCCGCCGACCCTGCTGCGGCTCGCGCCGCCGTGCACCGGCGGGCGCAGGCGTCGGGGCAGCGTCAGCTGGCGGCGGTCGCTGCCGCGGTCGTGGTGCTCCTCGGCGCCGTGGTGGCGGCGGCCACCGTGGCCCGACGAGGCGACGACCGACAGGGCGTGACCCATTCCGGCCCCCAGGAGCTCCCTCGCCTCGTTCCCACGTCGGATCAGTTCGTCATCCGGTCGTTCACCCCGATCGACGACGACCCGGTCCTGCAGCCGATGCCGGGGATGGACGGCGAGATCGTGGTGTACAGCGCGGCGGGGGCCGATCTCGGTGCCGAGCCCACGGTGGCCGCGATCGTGGTCCGGAGCGAGGGCCCGAACACGATGACGGAGGGGGAGGTCGAGCCGTGGGTCGGTGACCTTCGGGTCACGGGTCGGAACCTCGCCCGCAACCACGTCGTGTCGGTGGCCGGGCGCGGCGTCGGCGACGACGAACTGGTGCGTCTGCTCGACACGGTGCAGGTGTCGCCGGACGGCCTGCACATCGCGGCGTTCAGCCCGCCGGCGGGCATGACGAAGGCCACCACCTTCCGTGCCCTGCACCTCGGCGCTCGCCTCCTCACGAGCGGCACCCCGACCAACGGCTACGAGGTGCTCCTCGAGGCAGGGGGGTCGTCCGGCGCCAATGGCTCGGCCATGCTGTCGGTGCAGGGTGGGCTGCCCGAAGCCGCGGCGTTCCTGCGTTGGCAGTTCGGGCTCCGCCTCTCGGGGACGGTTCGGGGGCATCCGTCCTACGCCGGCTCGTTGCCCTCCCCGGTCTTCCTGGGGGGACCGAATCGGCCGCCGAGCGGGGGCACGGAAGGCACCGCGGCCGGCTCCGTTCCCGGCAACCCCACCACCGTCGTGGAGCCGCAGTCGTCAGCCACCTCGCCGGTGCTCGTCTGGGAGGAGGGGCCGGGCACGGTGCTCTGGCTGGAGGGCTCGGTCGGGCTCCCGTCCGACGACCTGCGTCGGCTGGCCGACTCCTTCCAGGACGGCTCGGACGCCACGTGGTCCAGCGTCGTGGCCGTCACCACCACGCTCCCGCCGCCGCCCGAAGGCTGCAGCCGCAACCGGGGCACGATGGTCTGCCGCTTCACGTCGGTCGGTTCCGCGGTGCCGGTGACGGGGGCGGTCGGTCCGCCAGCCACGAAGGGCTGATCAGGCCGTGCGGGCCAGCAGGTCCGGCACCGGCCGGGGCGGGCGGTCACCCACGTAGCGGGCGTCGGGCCGGATGATCTTCGGATCCTGGGCCTGCTCCAGCACGTGGGCGGTCCACCCGATGGCCCGGCTGCAGGCGAAGGCCGGGGTGAACAGCGCCTGGGGCAGACCGCAGAGGTCCATCACGATGCCGGCGTAGTACTCGACGTTGGCCCGCAGGCTGCGTCCGGGGCGGTGCTCGTCGAGCACGGCCACCACCCGCTGCTCCACCTCCCGGGCCCGGGCCACCCGGGCCGCGTCCTCGGCGCGGCGTCGGCCGAGCCGCTCGGCCACGTCGGCCAGGAGCACCGACCGCGGGTCCTCCGTGCGATACACGCGGTGCCCGAAGCCCATGATGCGCTCGCCGGTGGCGAGGTGGGCTCGCACGACGGCCTCGGCGTTGGTCGGATCGCCGATCTCGTCGAGCAGGTCGAGGGCCCGGCTCGGGGCGCCGCCGTGCAGTGGCCCCGACAGCGCCCCGACCGCGGCGACGAGGCAGGCGGCCATGTCGGCGCCGGTCGAGGCCACGACCCGGGCGGTGAAGGTGGAGGCGTTGAACCCGTGGTCGACGGTCGTGATGAGGTACGCCTCGAGGGCGGCTGCGGCGTCGGGATCCGGCTCGTCGCCGTGGATCATCCAGAGCAGGTTGGCGGCGGGAGCGAGGTCGTCGCGGGGTTCGATGGGTTGCCGGCCTTCGGTCAGCCGGTGCAGCGCGGCGACGATGGTCGGGAGCACGGCGACGAGGCGCAGGGCGTCGGCTCGGCGTTGGGCCGGCGGGGCGTCGAGGAGGGGGGCCATCGCCCAGGACGCGCCGGCGACGGACAGGGCGGATCGGACGCCGTCGAGGATGCTCCCGTGGCCGGCCAGGTCAGGGAGGGTCGCCAGCACCGGTGGGGGCAGCGCCCGCAGGGCCCGCACCTCGAGGCGGAACGACCGGGCCTCGGCCGCGTCGGCCGGGAGCGAGCCGTCCACCATCAGGCGCCACACGTCCTCGAGCCCCACCCGCCGGGCCAGGTCCACGGCCGAGTACTGGCGGTAGTGGTAGAAGCCCTCGTCGCCCCGGACGTGGCCCACCGTCGTGTCGGTCACCACCACGCCGGCCAGCCCTCGGGGGACGTCGGCCGGGCCGATGCTCGCCACCCGGGCGAGGTCGCGGAGCGACACGATGCCGACCAGGCGGTCGCCCCCGGCTCCGCCCTCGACCACGGGCATGTGGCGGTAGCCCCGCTCCCGCATCCGGACCAGCGCCGTGGCGGCGGAGGCGTCGGCGTCGAGGCAGTCGGCGGGGCTGGTCATCACGTCGCCGGTCGTCACATCGCCGGCGGTCAAGGCTCGCCCCGTCCCCTCGGCCTGCTGGCGCAGGGCGTCCCGTTCGGTGACGATGCCGAGCACCCGTCCGTGCTCGGTCACCACCACCGAACCGACCCGGTGCTCGTGCATGCGCCGCACCGCGGCGGCGAAGGGTTCGTCAGGGCCGGCTTCCACCACCGGCGTGGTCATCAATGTCCGTATCGCTGTCATGCTCCGACTGTCCGTCCGGCCTCGCGACCAATCAACGTTGATTATCATCAACGTGTGCCGAGCCCCGTCCGCCTGACCACCGCCGAGACCGCCCGGCGTCTCGGGGTCAAGGTGGAGACCGTGTACGCCTACGTGAGTCGGGGCTACCTCGGGGCTGAGCGATCGGCCGATGGTCGGTCGAGCCTCTTCGACCCCCGGGAGGTGGAGCGACTGGCCCGGCGCGGACGCCCCCGCCGTGTGTCGCGCGGTCCGCTCGTCGACGTGGCCATGCAGACGGCGGTGACCGGCATCGAGGAGGCCGGGCCCCGGTTCCGGGGCCATGACGTGGCCGGCCTCCTCGGCCGTTGCACCTTCGAGCAGGTGGCCGAGCTCCTGTGGACCGGCGCCCTTCCGGCCACCCCGCCTTCGTGGCCCGCCCCTGTGGCCTGCGCGGCACTGGCCCATCACGGGTCGGTGGCGGGCGGGGCGGTGGGACGTCTGCGGGTGGCGGCGGCGATGGCCGGCCTCGACCTGGCGCCGACGCTCCCGACGGACGCGCCCGAGCGGTTCGACCCGTCGGCCCTCGTGGCGGCAGGGCCCGGGCTGATCGCCCACCTCGTCGGCGCGCTCCCCGTCGCCGGCGAGGAGCGCACGCCGCGCCTCCACCTCGACGGGGGAACGCCCCCCGTCCGGGGCTCGGTGGCCGGGCACCTCGCCATCCGGCTGTCCCCCCGCCGCCCCCGCCCGCCCGTCGTCCGGTTGGTGAACGACGCGCTGGTGCTGCTGGCCGACCACGAGCTGGCGGCCTCGACCTTCGCCGCCCGCATCGCCGCGTCGGTGCGGGCCGATGCCGTCGGGGTGGTGACGGCCGGGCTCGGCGCCCTGTCGGGGCCGCTCCACGGCACCGCCGGCCGGGCCGTGGGGGTGCTGCTCGATGACGTGGCCGCGCACGCGGCCGAGCCGGTCGTGCGCCGGTGGGCGTCGTCGCGCTACGGCGTCCCCGGGGTGGGGCACCGGCTCTACCCCCACGGCGACCCGCGGGCGAGCCTCCTGCTGGACGCGTTGTTCCGGTCCGACCCGCCGGCCCGCGAGCGGCGGACGGTCGAGGAGGTGCTCGACGCCTTCCGCCACCTCGACGTGGGTCACCCCAACGTCGACTTCGCCCTCGGGGCCATCGTCAGGGCGTGGGGCCTGGTGCCCGACGCCGCGGAGGCGGTCTTCGCCGTGGCCCGCACGGCGGGCTGGCTGGCCCACGCGGCGGAGGAGTACGAGCGCCGCCCGTTGCGCTTCCGCGTGCGGGCGGCCTACGTGGGCCCGTGAGGGGTCAGAGCCCTCGGCGGGCCATCTCGAGCTTGCGCTCGTTCTCGTTCAACCCGCCCCAGATCCCGTGGGGCTCACGGATGGAGATGGCGTAGTCGAGGCAATCCCGCTTCACCGAGCAGCTGGCACAGATGGCTTTGGCCTGGGATTCCCGCTCGAGCTTCTCGTCCTTCCGCTCGAACTGCGGAGGAGGAAAGAAAACTGCGTGCTGCGGCCCCCGGCATGCCGCCTTGATCTGCCAGACATCATCAAGCTGCTGTGCGCTCATCGACGTGTCCCCCTTTCGGGCGGGACCATACCCCGCGCATATCGGGGAAACAAGGGTGAACTTTCGCGAACTGAACGCTTGGGATCGCGAACAAGCGCAGGTCAGGGGCGGTGCCGGCCGGAGTATCCCGTCAAATCACATCGGTGTCATTCCACCGATCCGTAACAAATGGGGAAGGAAAACCGCAGGGTTTCCACGCTCTCCCGGTGGGCCGGTCCGTGTCCGCAACCGCGCTGTCACATCGATGATGCCGCGGCGGGCCCGGCGCGGTTCAGCTCGCCGCGCCGTCGAGGCTGTCGGCCCCCGACGCCCCTTCTTCGGACGCCTGTTCGCCGCGCGGCCGTCGTTCCCGGTAGTCGCGGGCGCCGCCCTCTTCCGGTTCGACCTCGAGCACGAGCCCTTCGATGCCGATCACCCGGACCCGGTCGAGCTGCTCGATCGGTGTCGCCCGGTTGGTGAACGCCCGCCACGAGGCGCCGCGGATCTGCACGACCCCGTCGGGGGCGACGTCGGTGATGGCCAGGCCGAGCTCGCCGATCATCCACTCGCGGCCGATGGTGGGAGTGGAGAACCGGGTGCGCACCATCGACGGCATGCCGGAGAAGAAGGCGAGGAGCACCCCGCCGGTGGCGGCGGCCAGGGTGATCCAGGAGATGGCCACGCCGTCGCCGCCGGCGAACAGGGTGAGCGAGCCGATGGCGAACAGCGCCAGCCCCGCCCCCGTCCAGAAGCGCGGCACCCCGGTCTGCACGTCGATGCCGAAGGCCACGAAGGCGAGCACGAGCGCGGCGACGGCGGCGGGTCGGGTGGGGAGCGCGGCCAGCCCGTAGCACCCCATCACGAAGGTGGACGCCCCCACGATCCCGGCGACGCCGACGCCGGCGGTGAAGAGCTCGAACAGCAGCACGCCGAGCCCGATCACGAGGAGGAGGTAGGCCGAGCTCGGTCCGGCCACGGCGTGGAAGAGCTGGTGGACGAGGTCGAGCTGGGTGAAGCGCACCTGGGTGACCGGCTCCCGGGTGGTGCGGCCGTCGACCGTCTTCTCCTTGGTCTCGAAGCCGGGGACGTTGGCCAGGAACTCGAGGACGGTGGGGGCGTCGGCGGCGGCGATGCCGAGGTCGCGGGCCTCCTGGAAGCCGATGGTGCGGGACCCCTCGCCGAAGAGGCCGGCCCGACCGAGCGCGCTGCCGGGGTCGACCCACTGCGAGAGCACCGGGGTGACGGCGGGCGCGGCGCCGATGCGGGCGCCGGGGGCGACGCCGACCGTGCGCCCCCCGGCGAGGAGGTAGGCGGCGCGGCCGGTCCCCGACGAGTTGGACGGGCCCACCCACACGTCGACCGGCACCGCGGAGGTGCGCATGAGCCGCACCAGATCGGCCAGCTCGCCGTCGGACACCACGGCGCCCTCGCTGTCGACGGTGAGCACCACGGCCACCGAGCCCGACCGGCTGGCGGTCTGGATCGACGTGCGCAGGTACTCCAGCATGATCGGGTCGATGAGCCCGTCGACCTTGACCACGTCGACGCCGCCCTTGCCGCCCGCCGCGCCGGTGGGTGCACCGCCGGACTGCGCCGCCGCCGGTCCGGCGCCGCCGAGGAGCATGACCACCGCCCCGACGAGCACTGTGACGGCGGCCACAACCCGACCCCACCGGGGGGCCCGATGAGCGTGCCGGGAGGCAGGGGTGGGTAGTCTGCGCACCATTCCCCGGCGAAGCCGTGCGGGGAACGTAGGGGTTCGGGTCATTCCAAGACCTCGATCGAGGGGACGTCAGGGTGGATCCTGCCCAGTTCTTCGCAGCATCCCGAGTGGTCATCGTGGCCGGCAAGGGGGGTGTCGGCAAAACCGCGGTCAGCGCGGCCATGGCCCGCGCCGCTGCCCGCACCGGCCTCGCCACCCTGATCATCGACGTCGAGGGCAAGAGCGGGCTCGCCTCCCTGTACGGCCAGCCTCCGTACGACTACGAGGAAGTGGTGCTGTCGCGGGGCGGCGGCCCCGAAGCTGCGGCCGAGGTGCGAGCCCGGACGCTCACCCCCGACGACGCCCTCATCGAGTATCTCGAGGACCACGGCATGAGCCGGGTGTCGAGGCGGCTGGCCCAGAGCGGCGCGGTCGACATGGTCTCGACCGCCGCGCCCGGCATCAAGGACATCCTCATCCTCGGCAAGGTCAAGCAGCTCGAGCGCAGCAGCGCCCAGGACCTGGTGGTGCTCGACGCTCCCGCCGCCGGCCACGCCATCAGCTTCCTGCGCTCGCCCCGGGGGCTGATCGACGCCGTGCGGGTGGGGCCGATCAACGCCCAGGCCCGTGACGTGCTCGAGATGCTCACCGATCCGGCCCGGTGCACCGTGGTGCTGGTGACCCTCCCCGAGGAGACGCCGGTCAACGAACTGGTCGAGACCGCCTTCTCGCTCGAGGACGAGGTGGGCGTGAGCCTCGGTCCGGTCGTCGTCAACGGGCTCTACCCCGAGCTCGACGGCCTCGACGTCGATCCCGACGTCGCCGCCCACGACGCCGGGGCGTTCCTGCACCCCGGCGAGGCGCGGGCCCTGGCCGAGGCGGCCGAGTTCCGCCTCGACCGCATCGCCCTCCAGCAGGAGCAGGTGGCGCGACTGGCCGACCTGCTGCCCCTGCCCCAGGTGCACCTGCCCTACCTCTTCTCCGCCGGCCTCGGTCCGGAGAACCTCGACGAGCTGGCCGACGCCCTCCTGGCCTCGATCCACGAGCTCAAGGCCCTCCCGGGCGCCGACGTCGGAGCGCCAGGATGACCGAACCCCGACACGAAGCGCCGCTGCGGGCGCTGGTCGACGACTACAAGATCGTGGTGTGCACCGGCTCCGGTGGCGTCGGCAAGACCACCACTGCGGCTGTGCTGGCCATGGAGGCGGCGATCCTCGGCAAGAAGGCCTGTGTCGTGACGATCGATCCGGCCAAGCGCCTCGCCGACGCCCTCGGCCTCGCCGGGCTCACCAACACGGCGTCGAAGATCGACGGGCCGTGGCCGGGCGAGCTCTGGGCCCTCATGCTCGACACCAAGACCACGTTCGACGATCTCGTCGTGAAGCACTCCGACGACGCGGAGCAGGCCCGGCGCATCCTCGAGAACCGCTTCTACCGCAACATCTCCGGTGCGCTCTCCGGCACGCAGGAGTACATGGCGATGGAGAAGCTCTACGAGCTGCACGAGGAGAGCGACTACGACCTCGTGGTGGTCGACACGCCGCCCACCCGCAACGCCCTCGACTTCCTCGAGGCCCCCAAGCGCCTCACCCGGTTCCTCGACCACCGGCTCTACCGCATCGTGATGGCGCCGACCCGCGGCATCGTCAAGGCGGTCAACGTGGCCGCCCAGGCGCTGATGCGCACGCTGGCCAAGGTGGTGGGGGCCGAGGTGGTGGAGGACGCCGTCGCCTTCTTCCAGGCCTTCGAGGGGATGGAGCAGGGGTTCAGCGCACGGGCCAAGCGGGTGATCGAGCTGCTGAGCCACGACGACACCGCGTTCGTGCTCGTGACCGCCCCCAGCCGGGACGTCGTGACGGAGGCCTCCTTCTTCGCGGCGAAGCTGCACGAGGCGTCGATCCCGGTGCGCGCGCTGATCGTCAACCGCATGCACCCGAAGTTCTCCGACGCCTCCCCCGAGGCCATGCGGGAGCGGGGCCACACCTTCGAGGGCACGCCCATGGGGGCGCTGTACGCCAACTTGGCCGACTTCCTCGTGGTGGCGTCACGGGAGGAGGACCACCTCCGCGGCCTGGCCGAGAAGGTGGCGCCGGCCCCCGT
>JAKOVR010000167.1 GCA_029782025.1 Actinomycetes bacterium
GACGACGCGCCGCTGTGGGGCCGGCCGGGAGGCCCGGTCGAGGGCGGCACCCGGGCCGAGCAACGCCAGTGGCTGTGGTCGCAGGCCGCCTCCATCGCCGGGGGGACGAGCGAGGTGCAGCGCACCATCATCGGCGAGCGCATCCTCGGCCTGCCCCGGGCCTTGGGTGCGTAAGGGCGCGCATAGCGCACCCTTACGCACCCAAGGGGGGAGGCGGGGAGCGGCCGGTACGATCGACCTGTGGGTTCCGCACCGACGCCGCGCCTGACCGTCGGCGGCCTGGTGGGTCGGGCCGTCGGCCGGTCGACCGCCCAGTTGCGGAGCCACGAGCCCGGCGTGCGCGCCGGTGTCGATCCCGAGGCCGTGCACCGCTTCCGTGTCGCCACCCGCCGGTTGCGCTCCGATCTGGCCACCTTCCGCCCGCTGCTGGACCCCGGCCCGGTCGCCGATCTCCGGGCCGATCTGGCCTGGCTGGGGGGTGTGGTCGGCGCCGTGCGGGACGCCGACGTCCTCGCCGCCCGGCTGGCAGCGTCGGCCGGCGTTCTCGGCGTCGACCCGCGCGCCCCGACGCTCGTCGCGCTGCTGGCCGTGCTCGACCACGAGCGCGACGCGGCGAGGGTCGAGCTGCTCGCCGCCCTCGACAGCGTTCGCTACGCGTCGCTGCTGGCCCGCCTCGACGCCCTGGCCGCGTCGCCCCCGGCCCGGCCCCGCCACCGTGGGCGCCTCCGCCGGCCCGCCCGCTCGTCGGCCCGGTTGCGCCGCATCGTGGGCCGCCGGTGGGACGACCTGGCGGCGGCGGCCGAGGCCCTCCCCCCGGACCTCGCCTCCGCCGCCGATGCCGACCTGCACCGGGTGCGGATCCGCGCCAAGCGCGTCCGCTACGCCGCCGACGCCGTGGCGGACGCCGTCCCCGCCGCCGCGCCCTTCGCCGCCGCCCTCACCGGGTTGCAGGACGTGCTGGGCGAGCACCACGACGCCGTGGTCGCTACGGCGCGGCTGCGCGACCTGCGGGACCGCGCCGCGGCCGGAGGACCCGACGGGGCGGTCGAGCTCGTCGACGGGCTGCTGGCGGCCGAGGACCGGGCCCGGCGCGCCGCGCTCGACGCCTGGGCGGCAGCGTGGACCGCGGCGTCGCGCCGCCGGCTGCGCCGCTGGCTCGGGTGACGCCCGGCTACAGGTACTCGCAGAGGTAGGCCGAAGGGAGCTCGGCCCGCACGTCGAAGCCGCTCGACCCCGGGACCTCGAACGCGGTGCCGGCCGGGAAGGCTCGCCACCCGTCCTCGCCCGGGAGCTGGGCCCACAGCTCGCCGCTCACGACGGTCATCCGCTCGGGCGCGTCGGTGCCGAAGTGGTAGTCGCCCGGTGCGATGACCCCCGTGGACTGACGCCGGCCGTTGCGCTCGAACGCGATGCTCTGGACGGCGCCGTCGAAGTACGTGTTGTGGGTGAGCTCGGTCATGGCCGCGACCCTTGCACACCTGCGAACATGGCACCGCATGGGGGACCGCACGCCGCGCCGGGGGGAGGCCGCGGGCGTCCTGGCGGTGCCGGTGGCCGTGATGGCGGCGCTCGGGTGGCGCCTCCTGCGCACGGTCGCGGTGCCGGGTGCGGTCGATCACCCCAGCCAGTTCGCCCGGATGGAGTGGTTCCGCTCGGCCATGGCCACGGGCCGGGATCCGCTCGGGTTCACCCCTGCCCTCGGGGGCGGGTGGCCCGACCTGCAGCTCTACCCACCGGGCGTGGCCTCGCTCGGGTGGTTCTTCGCCGACGTGGTCCGCACGGGGCCCACCACCGGCTACTGGCTGGTCGTCGTCGTGGCGTGGTTCCTCCCCGCTCTCGCCGGGGCGGCCACGCTGCGCTGGGTCGGCGCCCGACCGTCGACGGCCGCCCTCGGCGGGATCGTCGTCGGCGCGCTCTCCTTCGGCTACAGCGGGACGCGCGGCGGAGCGGCGATCGGTGTCCTCGGGGCCCGCATCTCCCTTGCCGCGTCGGTGCTGCTGATCGGCCTGGTCGTCCGGGCGCGGCGCCGATGGTCGGACCGGTCACCCGGCCCGTGGGACCTCCTGGCCATCGGGACGAGCGCCTTCGCCACCGCGTGGTTCCATGCCTTCTTCCTCCCCGGCACGGTGCTCGCCGTGGTCGTGCTCCTCGCCCTCCCCGGTCCCCGGCCCCGGGCCCGCCTCGCCCTCGGTCTGGCCGCGTCCGCTGGCTTCCTCCTGGCCGGCTGGTGGTGGCTCGGCGCGGTCGGGCTCCACGATCTCGCCGTCCCCATCGACCGCGCGCCGGGTGAGACCGTCGTCGATCACCTCCTGCACCCGGCCTTCGACACCTTCGGCGGGATCGACTGGCTGGTCCTCGCCGTCGCCGCCGCGCTGACCGTGGCCCGCTCGGTCCGTCGCCGTCCCGGCCCGGCGCCGGGCGAGGCGGCCGGGTCGACGCCACGGTTCGCCCTCGACGGGCCGATGGTCCTCGTCGTGCCGCTCGCCGCGGCTGCGGTCGCCCTGTTGGTCGCCGCGCTGGACACCGCGCTCGGGTCCGGGCAGCTCGACGCCTCCCGGGTGGTCGACGGCGGCTACGTGTGGGCCGGGCTGGTCGCCTCCATGGGGGTGGAGACGATCGGGCCGACGAGGCGGTCGTCGGCCCGCACCCTGGTCACGGTGGCCTGCGGCGTGCTGTGGGTCGGCCTGCAGTGGCGCGGCCTGCCGCCCTCGGCCTTCGCCGACTCGATCGACGCGGTCGAGCAGCGCGGTCCGGCGGCGGTCTGGCCGCTGTTGCGGGGCGGGGAGGGCCGCGTCGCGTTCACGGCGGGATCGTTCGAGGACGAGAGCAGCATCTGGACGTTGACCCATGCCCGCACGGGCCGGGAGCCGGCCATCGGTGGTCTCCTCCAGGCCCAGCTGCAGCACGGTCCGGGGGCCTCCCGGTTGGTGGGACACGGCAACGACCTCGACGACCGGTCGATCTTCGGCATCGCCTGGGCCGACCTCGCCGCCGACCCCGGTCGCCTCCGGACCGTGCACGACTGGCTGGTGGAGCTGCGGATCACCACCGTGGTGAGCGAACGCCGGGCCGGGGTGACCCCGCAGCCCGCCGACGTCCTCGCCGCGGCGCCGGCGCTGTTCCGTCGGGCGGGCGGGAGCGGCGCCCTCGACGTGTGGGACGTCCTCGGTGCCGACCCGGCAGTCGTGGTGCCGGACCGGGTCCGGCTGATCGAGGGCGCCGGCTGGATCGCCACCGACCCCGAGGCCCGCGACGGCCTGGTCGCCACCGCCGGCCTCGACCGGTGGCGCCAGCCGGTGGTGGTCGTCCCGCCTTCGCGCCGGGCCGCCATCGAGCCCGTCGAGCCGACCGGGGCCCGGTGGCGCCTGGTCGGGCCGGCCGCAGCGCTGCCGGCGGGGGTGGGGGCCGTCGTCGCCGCCCGTCGGGCCAGGCGCCCCTAGTGTGGGCGGATGGTGCGATCCCACGCGGGGCGCACGCCGGGGATGGCGACCCGGCGCGGCCTCCTCCACTGGATGGACAACTGGGTCGACCTGCTCCTGACCACGCTGGCGGCGGCGGCGATCCCGCTGCTCATCGTCGAGACCGGTGATCCCGACCCGGGCGACGCCAGCCTGGTGGTGGGCTTCAGCTGGGTGATCTGGGGTGCCTTCACCGCCAACCTCCTCCTCCGGCTGGCGTTGAGCGAGGATCGGATCGCCGCCTTCCGGTGGCTGATCCCGGACGCGGTGCTGGTGGTGGGCCAACCGCTGCTGTCGATCGGGGAGCGCAAGGCCTCGCCCCTGTTGGCGCTCGTGCCGCTGACCGCGGTGGGCCTCCGAGCCGTGTTCAAGGGCCGCGTGCTGCGCCGCACCGGGCACCAGCTCCGCACCCACCCGCTGCGGGTGGTGGGCACGGTGGTCCCGTTGACGTGGGTCCTCAGCGCCGCGCTCATCTTCCGCCACGAGCGCGACTCGGGGGCCATCGGGTCGTTCGGCGACGGGCTGTGGTGGAGCGCGGTCACCCTGGCCACCGTCGGCTACGGGGACATCTCCCCGAAGACCACCGTCGGCCGCTACATCGGCGTGGGCACGATGGTGGTGGGCATCGGCATGTTCTCCGTCGTCACGGCCCAGTTGGCCGAGCGTCTCGTGGCCCACCGCCGGGCCGTGGGTCGCACCGACGTGCTCGAGACCGGCCACACCCTCGTCCTCGGCTGGTCGCCCATGGTCGCCACCATCCTCGGGGAGCTGCTGCTCGCCAACCGCAGCCGGCGTGACGCCGCCGTGGTCGTCATGGCCGACCAGGAGACCGAGGACATGTACGCCTACCTCGCCGCCCACGTCGACGGCCTGGACCGCACCAGCACCACGGTGGTGTGCCGCACCGGCCGGCCGTCCGACCCGGCCGACCTGCGCCGCTGCCATCCCGAGCGGGCCCGTTCGATCGTGGTGGTCGACGCCGATCACGACGACGCCGTCGTGGCCCGCACCCTGCTCGCCCTGCTCCACCTCGATGCGCCGCCGGGTGACGTGCCCATCGTGGCCGAGATCGACGACCGGGCCATCGCCGCGTCGATCCTGCACGCCATGCCCGGCCGGGTCATGGTCGTCGACCCGGTCGCCTTCGTCGCCCGCACCGCGGCCCAGGCCTGCCTCTCCGCCGGGGTGGCCCTCACCTACGAGGAGCTCCTCGGGGTGGAGGGCTCCGAGCTGTACGTCCAGGCGGTGGAGGGGTCGGTCGGATCGACCGTGGCCGACTTCGCTCGCTGCCTCCCCGACGCCTGCCTCGTCGGGCTCCAGTTCGCCTCCGGGAAGGTCGATCTCGCCCCGCCGCCCGGCACCGTGATCGCCCCCGGCGATCAGCTGGTGCTGCTGGCCCTCGACGATGCCGCCGTCACCGTGGCGCCGCCGGGGACGTGGGCAGCGCCCGGTCCGGTGGTGCCGCGCGGGTCGGACCCGCTCCGGCCGGTGCGGGTCCTGGTGCTCGGCTGGAACGAGCTCGCCCCGTTCGCGCTCGACGAGCTCGGCGACATGGTGGCGCCGGGGTCGACCGTCGTCGTCACCGTGGATCCCGAGGTGCACTCGGCCGGCGAGGGCGCGGTGCCGACCCGGGCCGGCAACGCCACGGTGGAGGTGCGGCGGGCCTCGGGTGACGCCTGGGCCGCGGCCCTGGAGGCCGTCGCCGCCGACGGGGCCGACCACGTGATGATCCTGTGCCCCCACGAAGGGGTGGACGCCAGCGAGGCCGACACCCGCGCCCTGCTCACCACCCTGCAGGTGCGACGCCTCCTCGCCGACCGGGGGCACGACCCGTCGGTGGTCACCGAGCTGCGCGACCAGCACGACGTCGCCCTCGCCCCCCGGGCCACCGCCGGCGACTTCATCGTGAGCGAGAAGCTGGTGAGCCTGCTGCTGGCCCAGCTCAGCGAGGACCGCGACCTCGAGGCGGTGTTCACCGACCTGCTCGACCCCGAGGGCGCCGAGCTGTACTGCAAGCCGGCGCGCTGGTTCGGCGTCACCGATCCGGACGGCGTCACCGTGCCGTTCGGTGCCCTGGTCACGGCCGGCATCGAGCGGGGGGACTGGCCCATCGGCGTGCGGCGCTTGGACCAGGCGGGTGACGAGGCGGCGGCGTTCGGCGTGCGCTTCAACCCGGGCAAGGACGAGCCGGTGCGGCTCCGACCCGACGACCAGGTCATCGTCGTCAGCGACGACGCCGGCTGACGGCGGTCGCCGGCCGACGACCCGACCGCGGGCTCAGGCCGGGGCGGTGGGCGGCCGCGGGGTGCCGGTGAGGAGGTGGGCGGCCCGGGCGGCGAGCGCGGCCAGCGTGAGGGTGGGGCCGTAGCCGGTGGAGGTGACGAACACCGACGAGTCGGCGCAGAGCAGGTTCTCGACGTCGTGGAAGCGCTGCTCCGGTCCCACGACGGAGGCGGCGGGATCGGTGCCCATGCGGCAGGTGCCCATCCAGTGCTTCGAGGCCGGGGCCACGCCGAGCGGGTTGGCCAGCTCCAGCGGCCCGAGCGCGCCGATGGGCGGCGAGGTGGTGGAGAAGGCCCACGTGGCGCCGGCGTCACGGAGGACCTGCTCGAGGATGGGGGCGACGTGGTCGGATGCCGCCACCTCGTGGCGGTGCGGTGCGTAGGTGACCCGGCCGGCGGCGAGGCCCCATACGTCGCGGACGGACGGGTCGAGGTCGACGGCGTTGGTGACCTGGGGGAGGTCCTCGCCTTGCATCGTGAAGACCCACAGCTTGTCGCGCAGCTCCGATGCCACCATCGACGGGTTGTGGCCCGGGCCCCGCGGGTAGGTGCTCGCTTCCATCACCGGGCCGGCGGCCGATCCGTGCTCGACGATGCCGCCCCGCAGCCACGGCAGCCCGGCGGCGCGGGCCGCGGCCTGCTGGGCCTCGTCGCCGATGATGTGGTCGTCGTGGAGGTGGGTGACGGCCCGCCCGGTGTGGCCCCGCATCGAGAACGGGAACGAGCCCACGGTGAGGGTCTGGACGTGGAACATGAGGTACCGCCCGACCAGCCCGCTCGAGTTGCCCACCCCGGAGCGCAGGAGGAGCCGCGGGGTCTCGAACGCCCCGCAGGCCAGGACCACGAAGCGGGCCCGGACCTCACGCACCGGGGCGTCGGCCGATCCGATGGCCTGCGTGGTGTCGAGGTAGCGCACACCGGTGGCCCGCCGCCCGGTGCCGTCGGTCAGCACCTCGGTGACGACGCATTCGGGGCGGATCTCGCAGCGGCCGGTCTGCAGCGCCCGCTGGAGCATCGCCACCGGGTCGCCCTTGGCATGGATGGGGCACCCGTAGTAGCCGCAGAAGCCGCAGTTGTTGCAGGCCGGGCGGCCGTCGTAGGGCACGGAGTTGGCGCCGGTGGGGGCACGGTAGGGGTGCAGGCCCAACCGCTCGGCCGCCGGGACCGACAGCGTGGTGCCGAACATGTCGGCGCCGGGCGGCATCGGGTAGGGGCCGCTGCGCCACTCGGCGAACGGGTTGCCGCCCTTGGCCGGGTCGGCCTCGCCGGCCACCCCGATGGACCGCTCCACCTCGGCGTAGTAGGGCTCCACGTCGTCGTAGGTGATGGGCCAGTCGTCGACGGCCGCCCCCTCCACCGGGCCGAGCTCGCTGCGGAGATGGAAGTCGATGGCGCGGAACCGCGGCAGCTTGCCGTCGGCGTGCACGCCGGCCCCGCCCACGGTGGTGGGCATGTTGTTGACGTCGCCGACGAAGAGCCGGTCGCCGTCGTCGGCGAGGTGGTCGGCCCGGCGGTAGCTGCGGGGTTCGAGCAGCGGGTCGGGGCCGAGGAAGTGGCGGCGCATGAAGCGCAGCTCGTCGTTGGCGAAGTCTCCCTTCAGGTCGTAGGGCGCGCTGAGTTCGAGGAGGTGGTTGCGTCCCTTCTCGAGCACGATGCACGACCAACCGGCGGCGGTGACGACCTCGGCGAAGGTGGCGCCGCCGGGCCCCGACCCCACGATCACCACGTCGGCGTCGACGTCGCTCACCGGGCCCCCTCCGTCGATCGGCCGGACACCTCGTCGTCGGTGTAGCCGCGGGGCTGGGCGTCGCCGGGGAAGCCGATGAACGTCCATCCGCGTCCGCCCCGGTTCCCGCCGTAGACGGGATCCCCGTAGGCGGCCTCGCAGGCGTGCTCGTGGAGCAGGGCGGCGAAGTCGGGCACGGCGTCGAGGCGCCGGGCCCGCTCGTCGGCGTCCTGCTCGGCGAAGTCGGCTCCCAGGGCGGCGAGGCCGTCGCGGTAGCGCTCCTGCCATCCGACCACCGGCCCCGCGAACTCCCGCTCGGGTCGACCCAGGGACCCCTCGATGCGGGTGCGCCAGGCCAGCTCGTCGACCGGCCGCAGCGGGAACCACTGCTCGAACGAGGCTTCGCCCCCTTTGCGTCCAGAGAACGGCCCGCCGGCCCAGATGCGGGGCGGGTCGAAGGTGAAGGCGCCGAGGAGCTGGTCGACGTAGTCGGCCACGCCCAGGGCGGCGCCGCCGGGGGCGCCGAGGTCGGGGTCGGGGGGGAGCACCACGTCGGCGGCGGCGGCGAGCACGGCCAGCTCGGCGTCGGTGAAGTGGGCGTGCACGCCCGCCATCCTGCCCCATCGCGGGCGGGCCCGCCGTCGCTTGTAGCGTCCCCGCTGTGACGCCCGCCTCGCCGCCGCTCCCGCTGCGCCGCGCCGCGGCGTGGGGCCTGGTGGTCCTGATGGCGTTCTCGATCGTGGTGCGCTCGGCCCGCCACGACGTCTACACGCAGGACACCACGGCGGTGATCGACGGGGTGCACCGCAGCGTGACGTGCCTGCGCGACGGCGTGGTCCGCGCCTGCCGGTTCCATCCCGAGACGCAGTCCTCCGACGTGAACCCCTATCCCTTGCTCCAGTACCTCCCGGCGGCCGCGCTGGCCGCGGCCGGCCTCGGCGACGACGGCATCCGCTCGGGCCTGATCTGGGCCAACACCCTGGCCGTGGCCGCCACCGCCGTGCTCGTGGTCGGCCGGGCCCGGGTGGCCGGCGGCGCCGGCCATGCCGTGGTGGCCGGCGTGGCGGTCGGCTCGGGCATGTTGCTCCCCTACGCCGGCCACAGCTTCGGGGAGCCGCTGGCCGTCCTGGCCGAGGCCGTGCTGATCGTCCAGCTGTTGGTGCCGGACCGCCCGGACGCCCGCGCCACTCGGCTCGTCACCGCCGCACCGGCCCTCGCCGCCAGCGCCTTCCTCGCCGCTGTGGCCAAGGAGACCCTCGTCCTGTCGCTGGCCTGCTTCGCCGCCGCCGCCCTCGTCGTCGCGCGCCACGATCGGGCCGTCATCCGCCGCCGCGCCGCCGCCGTGGCGGTGGGGTCCGTCGTCGGCGTGGTCGCCAACATGGCCTTCAACGTCTTCCGTTTCGGGGGCCTGCGCAACGTGCAGTACTTCCGGGAGACCCGCCCCGGGCCGGCCCGCGCCGTCGTCAACGCCGTGAGCCTGCTCGTGGCCCCCAACGGCGGTCTGGTCTGGTTCTGGCTCGCGGCCGCTGCGGCCCTGGCGGTGCTCGGCGCCATGGTGTGCTGGCCCGGCCGCCTCGCCGGCCGTGAGCGCCTCGCCGCCGGCGCCGCGCTGGCCGGCTTCGGCATCGGCCTGGTCAGCCTCGGGCTCTGGTGGGGCCCGTTCGGGTGGTACTCGTGGGGTCCCCGCCTCCTCCTCCCCTTCCTGGTGCCGCCCCTCGTGGTGGCGCTCGAGCTCGCCGCCCCCGGTCGGTGGCTCGCCGGGCCGGTGCTCCGGCGCCGGGGCCTCGTGCTGCTGGCCGTGCCGGTGCTGGCCCTGGCCGTGCCTGCGCTCGGCGACATCTGGAACCGGGAGGCGTGGAACTCGATGCAGCTGGCCACGGCGGCCGACCATCCCGAGTGCGCGACCGTCGCCATCGACCGCGGTCAGCCGTACGCGCCGTTCCACCGGTGCCTGATGGACGCGGCCTGGCGGCTCGACCACGGGCCGCTGCTCGACACGCTCACCACCATGCCCGGGTCCGAGGCCCCGTGGTTCTGGGCCACGGTCGCCGCCGGTCTCGCCGCCGCGGTGCTGTGGCTCATGGACACCCGACCGGCGCCCCGGCCTCCGCCAAGCGCTGCTGCAGACGGTTGACCTCGGCCTCGAGCTCGACGATGCGGGAGATCAGCTGATCGACGATGGCCAGGTCCCGCCAGGCATGGTGCGGCGTGGGGGTGGGGGCGCTGCTTCTCATGGTCCGATCATCCGGCCCGGCGCATGAAGTTCGCGTGAGCGGGCGACGCGCTGGCTCTCCGTCCGGCCCCGTAGCATGCCCACGATGAGCACCGCCGCCGCCCGGCCCGGGGCCGACCTCACCGGCCCGCTGACCGACCCGCGCTTCTACGCCGGCGACCCCCACCCGCGCTTCGCCCGACTGCGGGCCGAGGCCCCGGTGGCCTGGAACGACGAGCTCGGCTTCTGGGCCGTCACCCGCCACGCCGACCTGCTGGCGGTGTCGAGGGATCCGGTCACGTTCTGCTCGGGTCAGGGCATCCTCCTCCGCGACATCGGGGCGGAGCTGCCCGAGACACCCGGCGCCCTGCTCTACGTCGACCCGCCCGACCACACCCGCTACCGGAAGCTGGTGCAGCCGGCCTTCAGCCCGTCGCGCACCCGGGCCATGGAGGCGCCGATCCGGCAGCGGTTCCGTGATCGGCTCGACCAGCTGCCGGTGGGGGAGCCGATCGACATCGTCCCCGAGCTGGCCGTGCCGGTGCCGCTGTTCGTGATCGCCGACCTCCTCGGCGTCCCCGAGTCGGATTGGCCGAGCTTCCAGCGCTGGACCGACGCGCTCATCGCCCTCGCCACCGAGGAGTCCGAGGAGTACTTCGCGATCGCCGGCGAGATGGCGGTCTACTTCCTCGACGTGATCGCCCAGCGGCGGGAGGACCCGCAGGACGACCTCGTGTCGTTCCTCGCCACCGTGGAGGTCGACGGCGACCGGCTCGACGACGGCGAGCTGATGATGTTCTGCGGCCAACTCCTGGTGGCGGGCAACGAGACCACCCGCAACCTCCTGTCGGGCACGGTCACGGCCCTGGCCGAGCACGCCGACCAGTGGGAGCGGCTGGTGGCCGATCCGGACATCCACGCCACGGCGGTGGAGGAGTTGCTGCGGTGGACGACGCCGGTCACCGGCTTCTGCCGCACGGCCACCGTCGACGCCGAGGTGGGTGGACAGGCGGTGGCCGCCGGCGAGGCGCTGCTGCTGCTCTACGCCGCCGCCAACCGCGACGAGACGGTCTTCGGTCCCACCGCCGGCGTCCTCGACCTCACCCGCGACCCGAACCCGCAGGTGGCCTTCGGCTTCGGCACCCACTTCTGCATCGGGGCCGCGCTGGCCCGCCTCGAGGGCCGCATCGCGCTGGAGGAGCTCACCGCCCGCTATCGCCGCATCGAGTTGGCCGGGCCGGTCCAGCGCCTCGAATCGACGGTCATCTCGGGCACCACGTCCGCGCCGGTCGTGCTCCACGGTCGATGACCGCCGAGGACGTGGCGGCCGCGGTCGACGACGCCGCCCTCGACGCGGCGGTGGCCGAGCTGCGCCGCGGTGGCCTCGTGGCGTTCCCCACCGAGACCGTGTACGGGCTCGGGGCCGACGCGTCGGACCCGGCGGCGGTGGCCAAGGTGTTCGCGGTGAAGGGCCGGCCGGCCGACCATCCGCTCATCGTCCACATCGCCGCGGCGGCCGAGCTCGACCGCTGGGCCGTCGACGTGCCCGACGCCGCCCGCGCCCTCGCCCGCACCTTCTGGCCGGGCCCGCTCACGCTGGTGCTACGGCGGTCCGAGGCCGTGTCGGCGGCGGCCACCGGGAACCGAGCCACCGTCGGCCTGCGGGTGCCCGCCCACCCGGTGGCGCTCGAGCTGCTGCGTCGGTTCGGCGGCGCCATCGCCGCCCCGTCGGCCAACCGGTTCGGCCGGGTGAGCCCCACCACCGCGGCCCACGTGCGGGCCGACCTCGGCGCTGACGTGGGCGTGGTGCTCGACGGAGGGCCGAGCGACGTTGGCATCGAGTCGACCATCGTGGACCTCACCGACGACACGATCGAGGTGCTCCGGCTCGGCGCGGTCACGGTGGCCGACCTCGAAGCCGCCCTCGGTCGGCCCGTGGCCGTGGCCGGCGCCGACGTGGCCCCCCGGGCGTCGGGGATGCTCGAGGCCCACTACGCCCCGCGGGCCCGGGTGGTGCTGGCCGACGACGGGGCCGAGGCCGCCGCCGCGGTCCGCGCCGCGCTGACGGCCGGCGCCGCGCGGGTGGCGGTCCTGGCGCCGGCCGTGCTCGACGGCCTGCCGCCCGCCGCCGTCGAGCTCGAACCGGCGGGCGGGGCCGAGCACTTCGCCGCCGTGCTCTACGACCGGCTCCGCCAGGCCGACCGCCTCGACTGCACCACCCTCGTGGTGGTGCCGCCGCCCGAGGACGGGGGCATCGGCTCCGCCGTCCGCGATCGCCTGCGCCGCGCCGCCGCCGACGCTCGCTAGAACCGGGGCGTTCGACCTGCGGGGCAACGCCGGCACGGTCGACGTCGTGGTCGACACGTTCGGCTCCTTCGGCTGACGCTCCGCTCGCGAACCTGCCACCATGACCACATGGGTGACGCGGGATCCGGATCGCCGGCAGCCCGCCGATCCGGCCGCTGGGCGGTGGTCGCGGTGGTACTCGTGTGGCTGGTCGTGGGCCTGCTCGGCGCCGTGGCGCTCGTCCGCAGCCGATCGGGAGCAGATGCCGCCCCCCGGCCGAGGCATACCGACGCGGTGCGGGACCTGGAGATCGAAGTGATCGCCGTGCCGACACTGTTGACCCCGACAGACCGCGCCGTGGAGGTGACCGTGACGGTGCACAACCAGAGCGACCACCAGACCTACGGGCTCGACCGGTGGTGCGGCGCTCCGATCATCGGCCGTATCGGCACGTCCGAGAACGGCCACCTCGGGGACGTCCCGGGTGTGGTGGATGCGTTCCCGGCCGATGGCTACGTTCCCGGCGTCGGCTCCCTGCGAAGCGACCTCGTGGATCACGAGATCACCACGGCGTCGCTGGTGGCCGACGGCGATAGTGACTGCACCTACCCCGAAGCCGAGGCGGAACAGCTCGGGCCGGGTGAGACTCGAACGGCAACCCTCCGGGGGACGCTTCACGTGGCGCCGACCTGGTCCGGGGATCGGCTGATCGTCACCGCGGCCATCCACGCTGGCGACGCGTTCGATGACGGGATCCGTTCGACCGCAGTGGTTCTCTTCCGCGACGACCCCGGGAGGATGACGAGCTTCGAGCGAGCGGTCGCAGCTGTGGAGACCGACCGGAGGATCAGCGCCTGGGCTCTTGCCCACGCGGGGACCGGCTCCGTGACGGAGACCACCATCCCGATCGTCAAGAGTCCGGTCGGCGTGTACCCCCGGTCAGCGTGGGAAGGGGGGCGATGGCGTTTCCGCCTGTACTCGGGGTACGCCTCCTCGCCGCCCGCGATTCTCGAGGTCGACACCGCGCCGGAGACGGGAGCCGTGACGGAGGTTCGTGAGGAGCCGTGGGAGCCGGGCCGCAGATGCCTCCCGGCGATCGGGATCCTGACGGGCTGCTGAACCAACCGGAGCGGTCGGCTCAGCGCCGGAGCTTGCCGACCTCGTCGGTGACGAGCTTCACCACGAGCTGGTCGAGGGAGAGCACGCTGTAGGCGTCCTTGTCGACGTGCATCGGGGTGCTGTCGCCGGGCGAGCGGCCGTCGGCGCCGTAGGTGAGGAACACGAAGCGGCCCATGGTGATCTGGGCCAGCTGACGGAAGACGTACTCGGCCGGGTCGTCGGCGCCGCTCGACGCGATCGGGAAGACCTTCACGCCCTTGCCGGCCGCGGCGATCACGTCGTCGGCGTACCGGGGGCCGTCGTAGTCGAGGTGGGGACTGGCGTCGGCGATGAGGAACACCAGCTTGACGGTGTCCTCGCCTCGCCACGACGGCTTGGTGAGGGCGTCGTGGAAGCCGGCGTTGAGGTCCTCGGGGGTGTCGCCGCCGCCGTCGGCCTGCACGTCGGCGAGGGCCTTGGTGAAGGTCGCGGCGTCGCCGGTGAAGTCGAAGGTGCGGGTGACGAAGAGGTCACCGCGATCGCGGTACACCGTCATGGCGAAGCGGGCGTCGACGCCGCCCCCGAGCTTGGCCACCTGCTCGGCCACGGCGGTCATGTTGGCCTTCAGCCGGTCGATCTCGTCGCCCATGCTGCCGGTGGTGTCGATGAGGAACAGCACGTCGAGCTTCGGGGGCGTGGCGGCCGGGGCACCGGCCAGCTCGAGGCGGTACTCGCGCTGCTCGGCCGTGATGGTGGCCGACGCCGACACGCCGCCCTTGGTGGCCGTGGCCTTGTAGGTGGGGCGCTGCTGGGTGCGGGGATCGGCGGCTGACGACGGCGGGTGGAACAGGGCCCGGCCGTCGGCGTAGGTCAGGAGGGTGGCCACCGGCGCACCGGCGCCGTCGGTCACGGTGATGGTGGCCCCGAGGATCGGTTGGCCGGCGCCGTCGACCACGGTGAGCACGTCGCGGCCCTCCACCGCCACCTTCTGGTACGAGCCGGCGGGGTGCCGGGCGTCGTAGTCCTGGCGGTAGCGGAGGTAGTCGTCCCACTGGGCGTTGTCGTCGACCGACCCGGCGGTCATGGCCGCCGACCGTTCCCCCGGCGAGCCCGGCGCGGCACCAGCCATGGTGGAGGTGGGAGCGGCGCCGGACCCGGTCATCGGGAGCGCACCGCCGCCGCCGGCGGTCACGGCCTTGTCGGCGGCGGCACCGGACTCGGCGCGGCCGGCGTTGCCCTTCCAGTCGCAGGTGCCGCCGGCGCAGTCCCAGGTGCCGGGCGATGCCACGTTGCGGTCGGCCGGGGCGCCGCCGGCCGTGGTGGCCCCCGGGCGGCCCGTGCCCGACGAGGACGAGTCCTTGGTGGCGACGGAACAGCCGCTGGCGGCCACCAGCGCGGCGATCCCGAGGGCGGCGGCGGGCCGCCAGCGCCCGGGCCGGGCTCGGCCCGCCGCCGGGCGGGCGTCGGGGTGGCCGGCCGTGGCCGGGGGCGGGGGCGGGGTGGAGGCGTTCACGGTCGGTGCGACGAGCGGGCGGCGTCGCTGGTTCCCGGTCTCCCCGAATTCCGTCGACCTACCAGCCCTTGAAGGCTGGATCGCGGCGCTCCACGAAGGCGGCCACGCCCTCGTTGGCGTCGACCGTGGTCATGTTGATCTCCTGGGCCACGGCCTCGTCGGCGAAGGCCCCGGCCCGGTCGGTGTCGAGGGAACGGTTGAGCAGCCACTTGCTGAGGGCAAGGGCACGGGTGGGGCCGGCGGCCAGACGGGCGGCCCACGCCTCGGCCTCGTCCGCCAGGTCGTCGTCGGGCACCACCTTGTTGACCAGGCCCAGCCGCTCGGCGTCGGCGGCCGTGAGCTTGTCGCCGAAGAACAGCAGCTCCTTGGCCTTCTGCATCCCGATCATGCGGGGCAGGAGATAGGCCCCGCCCCCGTCGGGGACGAGGCCGCGGCGCACGAACACCTCGGTGAACGTGGCCCGCTCCGCCGCCAGCACCAGGTCGGCGGCAAACGCCAGGTGGGCCCCGATGCCGGCCGCGGTGCCGTTGACGGCGGCCAGCACGGGCTTCTCGCAGTCGAGCACGGCGGCGACGAGGCGCTGGGCGCCCTCCCGCAGCATGCGGCTGACCTCGCCGGCGGCGCGGTCCGGCGCGCCCTCGGGGCGGGGAAGGACGTCGCGCCGGGCCCGGAGATCAGCGCCGGTGCAGAAGCCCTTGCCTGTGGCCGTGATGACGACCGCCCGCACGTGGAGGTCGGCGCTGGCCGACTCGAGCAGGGCGATGATCCGGTTGCGCTGGTCGGGGGTGATGGCGTTGTGGGCCTCGGGCCGGTTGAGGGTGATCCACGCCACGCCGTCACGGAGCTCGTGGCGGACCTGGTCGTCGAGGGGCTGCTCGGCTGGGGTGTCGGTCATGGGCGGCGAGTCTAGGAAGGCGTCCACCGCTCGGTAACCTCTGGCACCCCCTGCCGGAGGACCGTCCGATGCGTCACCGCCCCCGTTCCCGCTCCCTCGCCGCCGTGCTGGTCGGCCTCGCGCTCACCGCCGGCAGCGCCTGCTCGTCCTCCTCGCCCGTCACGGCGACGACGCCGAGCACCACGGCGGCGCCCGCCACCTCGACCACCGCGGCCAAGGCCAAGGACGCGCCCAACCCCGAGAGCGAGAGCAAGGACACCCGGTCCACGCCCCAGAACACGCCCGAGAAGCAGAAGGACCAGGGCAAGGAGCTCACCCCCAACGAGGTGGTCGAGCTGTCCATCGCGGACATCCAGGCCTTCTGGACCGAGGAGATGCCGGCCGTCTACGGCGTGCCCTACGAGCCGATCACCGGGGGCCTGCACCCCTACAGCTCCACCACCGACCCGCCCAAGTGCGGCAACATCCGGCCGTCCTGGCAGGAGGTCGCCGGCAACGCCTTCTACTGCGACAAGAGCGACCTGGTGGCCTGGGACGAGGAAGGCCTCATCCCCAACCTCAACAACCAGTTCGGCTCCTTCGCCGTGGCCCTGGTCTTCGCCCACGAGTTCGGCCACGCCATCCAGGGCCGCAACCGCGACCTCGGGAAGCACAAGACCATCATCACCGAGCAGCAGGCCGACTGCTTCGCTGGCGCGTGGACCAAGCACGTGGCCGACGGCAAGAGCCAGAAGCTCGAGCTCCAGCCCGGGGCCCTCGAGGGCGGCATGGCCGCGCTGATCGACCTGCGCGACCCGCCGGGCGAGATCACCGCGGTGGAGGCCGGCGCCCACGGCACCGCCTTCGACCGCATCAACGCCTTCCAGACCGGGTTCGACGGCGGCGCGAAGGCGTGCCAGCCCCTCATCGAGACCCCGCTCCCGGTGTCGGAGGTGCGGTTCTCCGATCCCGAGGAGCGCAGCTCCGGAGGCAACCTCGAGCCCTCGCAGCTGCTCGAGCTCATGCCCCAGCTCCTCAACGACTACTGGAAGGCCGGGGCGGAGGCCACCGGCCTGAAGTTCGAGCCCATTTCCGACCTGAAGCCCTACGACCGCGGCGACTCGGTCACCTGCAACAACAAGAAGTTGAGCCCGGAGGCGATCGCCAACGAGATGTTCGTGTGCGTCCCCGACTCCTACGTGGCCTTCGACAAGGCGCTGGCCACCGCCGTCTACAAGAAGATCGGCGACTGGGGGTTGGCCACGTTGCTGGCCAAGCAGTGGGTGGCCGCCGTCCAGGCCCAGAACGGCGTCGACGACAGCACCCGGGTCGCCCTCCTCGAGGGGGCGTGCTTCACCGGCTCCTTCAGTCGCGCCGTGGTCGACGGGGTCAACGCCAAGGTCGACGGGCAGGAGGGCACGTTCCACCTCTCGCCCGGCGACCTCGACGAAGCCGTGATCACCTTCCTCACCTTCAGCGACGTGGGGCAGCCCGGCGACAAGAACGCGGTCACGGCCTTCGAGAAGGTCAAGGTGTTCCGGGGCGGGTTCTTCGACGGCGAGAAGTCGTGCCTCGCCATCAGCGCCAACGAGACCGGCGGGAAGTAGGCGGGGGCCCGGCGGGCCCGGCGGGTCGGGCGGCGCACCCACCCCCACCGCTATCCTGACGTCCATGTCAGCAAACGCCCAGGATCTCCCGCGCTTCGACCTGCCGGAGATCGATGACGAGACGCGACCGTTCTGGGACGCCCTCCGGGAGGAGCGGCTGCTGCTGCGCCACTGCACGGCGTGCGGGGCGGTGCACCACTACCCGCGGCCGTTCTGCCCCGAGTGCTGGAGTGACGACGTGGACTGGGTCGAGGCGTCGGGTCGGGCCACCCTCTACACCCACAGCACCGTCTACATGAACGACCTGCCGCCCTTCGGCGGGCAGGTGCCCTACGTGGCGGCCGTCGTGGAGCTCGAGGAGGGGCCGCGGATGATGACCCAGGTCGTCGACTGCGCCACCGAGGATCTCTCCCTCGGGATGGCCCTCACCGCGGTGTTCCGACCCCTGAACGACGACGTGTCGATCGTGGTCTTCCGGCCCGCGGGCTGAGCGTCCGGCCGGCCCCGGGATGCGCCGCCGCGGCGGGCGCGACCGCGCTGCCGGTGGGGCATGATGGGCGGATGCTCGTCCTCGTCACCGGCGCCACCGGGTTCCTCGGCAGCCATGTCGCCCGGCACCTCACCGCCCGGGGCGACGACGTGCGGGTGCTGGTGCGCACCACGAGCGACCGGTCCCGCCTCGACGGTCTCGACCTCCACGAGGCCATCGGCGACGTCACCGACGCCGCCAGCGTGCGCGAAGCCGTGATCGGCGTCGACGCCGTGGTCCACTGCGCCGCCCTCGTCGAGTTCGGCCCCCGCGACCCGTCCAAGATGGAGGAGGTCAACTTCGGCGGGGCCCGCAACGTGCTCGACGCCGCGGCCGAGGCCGGGGCCCGGGCCGTGCACGTGAGCTCGCTGTCGGCCTACGGCCCCACCGAGGCCGGCAAGCCGCCCAAGGACGAGACATGGTGGCACGCCGACCCGCTGGAGGTGGCCTACGAGCGCACCAAGCGGGCCGGGCACCGCCACGCCCGCGAGCTCGCCGCCGACGGGGCCTCGATCCGGATCGCCGCGCCCGGTGGGATCTACGGCTTCGGCGACAGCAGCACCATGTCGCAGCTCATCGAGGTCTTCACGAAGTACCCGGTGCCGGTCGGCTACCTGCCGGAGGTGCGCCAGACCACGGTCAACGTCGACGACTGCGCCGACGCCATCCTCCGGATCCTCGACGCCGACGCGGAGGCCGACGGCGAGGAGTACGTGGTGGGAGCCGAGGTGGTCACGATCGCCGAGTGGCTCTCGGTCATCTGCCGCGCCGCCGGGCGCCGCCCGCCGTTGGTCAACATGCCGGCGAGCTGGGTGCGGGCCCTCGGCAAGCCGGGCGGGAAGGTGGCGGGGTGGCTGGGCCAGCCGCCCGAGATGGTGGCCGAGACCGTGGCGGTCGCCACCCACGACTCGGCCTACACCGGCCAGAAGCTGCGGGACGAGCTCGAGTGGGAGCCCCGTTCCCTCGAGGAGGGCATGCAGGAGATGGTCGACGCCGTCAAGCACGCCCTCGGCCGCTGACCGCCCCACCGTCGCTGTTCCCGTGGGTGCGAATGGTTCGCGTTCGCGCACTGTGAGGCCGGGGGACATCGGCACGGGCTGAACCTGCGTCAGGTGGTTCCGCTCCTGTCGTCTGTCGCAGCGTCAGCCGATGCCGCCAGAAGCTCGGCCAAGATCGCGTCGGGGTCGTGTACCAACACGCAGCCATCCTGGACGACACCAGCCGTGCCGGGGTCGACAGGGTCGGTCGAGGCCCACGACAAGGGAGCGAACCCGAACTCGATCTCGAAACCGGAAGCGAGACGTACCCTCCGCTCCGTCAGGAAGGGCCCCCATTCCATCCGGCGTACGACGGCGGCTGGCTCCCCGACCGCCTCCTCGATCCAACGATCCGAGCTGAGGTAGTCCACGTTGCAGTCGGTGAGCACAACGAGGTCGAGGTCGCTGTCCATTGTGGGTTCGTTCCGCGCCCAGGAGCCCACGATCGCGACGGCACGGACGTCGGGACATGACGCGACCCAGCGAACGATCGAGTGCTGGACACGGACGCACTCGGCCCGGCGTTCGTCGGTGATCATGGTCCCGATGTTGCCGGATGGTCAGCGCGGCGTGTCGACCTGGCCCCGTACCGGCCCGCGCGCGGGCCGGTGCATGCGCAGTGGCGACGACCGGTCTCAGGGTGGGGCGGGGCCGGCTCGGGTGCCGGGGGGTGGGTGGGTGCCGTGGTGTTGGGAGTGGCGTTGGGTGCCGGTGGGGCTGGTGAAGATGAATCGGCCGTTTCCGGTGGGGGTGAGGGTCCAGCCGGGGGCGTGGGCGACGCGGCGGTGGTGGTGCCGGCAGAGCAGCGCCATGTTGTTCTCGTCGGTGGTGCCGCCGTGTTCCCAGTGTTCGATGTGGTGCGCATCGCACCATGAAGGTGGGGCGGTGCAGCCGGGGAAGATGCAGCCGCCGTCGCGGATGGCGAGAGCGATGCGCAGGGTGCGGGTGGCGTAGCGGCGGCTGCGGCCGTAGGCGAGGGGGACACCGTTCTTGTTGAGGGTGACGCGGGCCCAGGCGGCATCGCAGGCCAGCAGGGAAGCGGAGCGGTCGTCGACTCGTGAGCGGTCGAGGGTGGTGACGCTCAGGTCGGTGTCGTGGATGAGGAGGATGGCTTCGCTGCGGGGTTGTTCGTTCGTGTGGCCGTCGCTGGGGGTGTGGGCGGCGCCGTGGCGGATCAGGTCGATGAGTGCTTCGGCCATGATCACCGAGCGGCTGGGGATGGGGAGGTCGGAGAATTCGGCGTTGTCGCGGGTGTAGGTGTGGAAGAGGGTGTTGGCGCGGTCGTTGAGGAGGGTGGTGAGGGTGACGGCGTGGTCGCCGGTGAGGGTGCCGTGGATCTGGACGACCCCGTCGAGGAGCGGATCGACGGTGAGCCGGTTCCGGTCGCTGTCGCGGGCCGGGTCGTGGCCGCCGTCTTGGTCGAGGAGTTCGGCGGCGCCGTGGACGTCGCGGCGCCACACGTCGAACACGGTGCCTTCCGCGGCGTCGACCAACTGGGGGACGATCTCAGCGAAGTCCTCGGCGATCCGGGGGTTGGCGGCGATGGCCAGGACCGCAGCGTGGTGTTCGCTGATCCGGCCGTCGATCATGGCGTCGGCGACGCCGGGAAGGCAGCGGCGGAGCTTGACCGCGGTGCGGACCTTGCCCCGGGCGATCTTGGGGGGCAGGTGGGCTTCGCGGGCGAGCCAGGTGCCGGTGGGCAGGGCGTGTTCGATCTCGGTGGTGCCCCGGGCCTCGAGCTCGGCCAGCAGCGCCGCTTCGGCGGCGGCGAGCGCGGTCTGGGCGGCTTCGAGGGCGAGGACCCCGGTCTCGAGATGGGCGTCGGTGCACAGCGCGGGATCGACGGCGGCGGCCTTGCGGCACCGCTCGAGCAGATCCACCAGATCGTCCATACCCGACAGGATACGAACCCCTTGTGACAGGAAAGCACCTACGAACAAAAGATCGTAGTCCTATCTCCGGAAATGCCCGTGGGTGCGAATTGTTCGCATGCGCGAACAATTCGCACCCACGGGGAAAGGGGATGGGGGCGGGAGGGTCAGGCTTCGACGTTGACGGCGATGGTGTGCCACCCGGTGGCGCCGTCGGGAGCGGGGGGCGTCTCCTGGCTGGTCTGGGTGGCGCCGGTGCCGTCGGTGGCCCGGACGCGGATCACGTGCTGGCCCGGGGTGGCGTCCCAGGGGACGAGCCACTGGCGCCAGGTGTTGCCCGACACCACCTCGCCCAACGTCGCCTCCTGCCAGGCGCCCTCGTCGACCTGCACCTCGACCTTGGCGATGCCGCGGGTCGGAGCCCACGCCACCCCGGCGATCGGCACCTTCCCGGCCCGCACGGCGGTGCCGGAGCGTGGGACGTCGATGCGGGACTGGGTCTTGATGGGGCCGAGCTTCGACCAGCCCCGCGGCATCCAGTACCCGTCGAACCCTTCCCACGTGGTGAGCCGGATCTCCTTCAGCCACTTGGTGGCCGACACGTAGCCGTAGAGCCCGGCGATGATCAGCCGGGCCGGGAACCCGTGGGCGACGGGCAGCGGCTCGCCGTTCATGCCGAGGGCCACGAGGGCGACCCGGTCGCCGTCGAGGGCCCCGACCGGGAAGCCGGCCGTGAACCCGTCGACCGACACCCCCACGATCTGGCCCGCCTCCTTCTGGACGCCGGCCCGTTCGAGGAGCGACCGGAGCGGCACCCCCTGCCAGCGGGCGTTGCCGACGAGCGTGTCGCCGATCTCGTTCGACACACAGGCGATCGTGACCGCCTCCTCCGTCTTGGCCATCGAGAGGAGCTCGTCGTAGCCGATGGTGAAGGGCCGGTCGACGAGGCCGGTGATCGAGAGCGACCAGCCGGCCACGTCGACGTTCGGGGTGAGGATGGCGGTGTCGATCTTGTAGAAGCGGTCGTTGGGCGTGAAGTACGGACTCAGGCCGTTGACCATCTCGCCGCCCGGGCCCCGCACCGGCTCGAGCGTGGTGGTGGTGCCGGCCCCGGCGCCTCCGCCCGGGCCGACGTTGGTGGGTCGGGGCAGGGTGATCGACGAGCGGGCGATCTCGACCTCGGACTGGGCGTTGAACCGGCGGCTTCCGGCCGCGGCCGCGGCGGCGAACGCGGTCGCGGCGCCGGCCCAGCCGAAGAAGGCCCGGCGGGAAGCGGCCGGGCGCCGCGGGTCCTCGAGGGGCGGGGCCGGCCCGTCCCCCGGCACGGGCGTGCCGGACGAGCGGGCCGGGGCCGGGGCCGGGGTCGATGCCGGTGGGGAGACGGCGGCCAGCCGGGTGAGCGACCGGAGGCAGGCGAGGCCGGCAGCTGCAGCCGCCGCGGCGGCGACGATGGTGAAGGTGGGGGAGGCGAGGGGATCGGTGGCGCCGCTGGCCCCGCCGATCACGGCGAATCCGACGAAGAGCGCCACCGGGAGCCACGGCTGGCGGGCCTGGCGCCGGCCGGCCACCGCCCCGAGGGCGAGGCTGATCACCACGATGCCGACGATCAGCGCGGCCTTGTCGTTGGTGCCGAACAGGCTGACGGCGAGGTCCTTCAGCACCCCGGCGAAGCGATCGATGAACGACGTGGCCACGCTGGTGACGAGGGTGTGGTCGGCGCCCCCCATGGCGCTGACCAGCTCGCCCACCCCGAGGGCCAACGCCGCGCTGGCGGCCCCGGCGACCGCCCCGCCGGGCGGGGCGCCGGCCCGGGGTGCCGTTGCGGGCCGTTCGTCGTCGGGGAGCTCCACCATCGATGTCCCCAACGTCGCCCGCCACCCGAATCGTTCCCGCCGCCGGACCTTCCCCCGCTCCCGCGGCCCGAACCCCCGCGTCTGGATGCGAAAAGGGGGCACATCTGTCGCTCGCTGCATCCAGACGGCGGGAAGGGGCGGGAAGGGGCGGGAAGTCAGTGGGAGGGTCGGGGACGGGTGACCCACGGCCTATGGTCTACCGACCGGTCGGTCGGGTAGGATCGACGAGTGGAAACCGTCGCCTCGCCGCCCCCGTCGACCGATCACCCGCTGGAGATCGCCGGCATGCCGCCGGACGGGGCCTACGCCGAGGACGAGAAGTTCCACTGGCTGGCGTCGGCACCGTTCTTCCTCGTCCACCTGAGCCCGCTCCTCTTGTTCTTCACGGGCTGGTCGTGGAAGGCCGTCGCCCTCGGGGTGGCCACCTTCTGGATGCGGATGTTCTTCATCACCGCCGGCTACCACCGCTACTTCTCGCACCGCAGCTACAAGCTGGCCCGCGTGCCGCAGTTCCTGATGGCGTTCGGCGGTACGACGGCGGCCCAGAAGGGCCCGCTGTGGTGGGCCGCCCACCATCGCGACCACCACCGCTTCTCCGACACCGACCGCGACCTGCACTCGCCCCAGCGCGGCTTCTGGTGGAGCCACGTCGGCTGGATCCTCTGCGAGCGCAACTCCGAGACCAAGCTCGACCGCATCAAGGACTTCGCCAAGTACCCCGAGCTGCGGTTCCTCAACAAGTTCGACTGGCTGGGCCCCTGGACCCTCGGCGTCGTCTGCTTCCTCATCGCCGGCTGGCAGGGCGTGGTGATCGGTCTCCTGATCTCGACCGTCGTCACCTGGCACGCCACGTTCTGCATCAACTCGATGGCCCACGTCTTCGGCCGCCGCCGGTACGTCACCGAGGACACCAGCCGGAACTCGGCCCTGCTCGCCATCATCACGATGGGCGAGGGCTGGCACAACAACCACCACTACTACCCCGTGTCGGCCCGGCAGGGCTTCTACTGGTGGGAGTGGGACCCGTCCTTCTACATCCTCAAGGCGCTGAGCTGGGTCGGGATCGTCAAGGACCTCAAGCGTCCGCCGGAGTGGGCGTTGACCTCGAGCCGGGTGCGCGACGGCAACTTCGACATCGGCATGTTCCGGGCCCATTGGAACAAGGCCACCCGCGCCGTCGCGGCGGCATCGGAGCAGCTGACCGACCGCGTGAGCGAGCGCAAGGCGGCGGCGGGCGAGTCGCTGGCCGAGAAGCGAGCAACGGTCGAGGCCGGCTTGGCCGCCAAGAAGCTCGCCCTCGAGTCCTTCGTGCGGGGGTCGCTCGAGTCGGCCGAGGAGCTGGCGTCGTTCACCAAGCGCACCCAGCGGGACCTCGCCGCCCGGCCCGACTGATCCGGCCACCCGACCGCAGCCACACGCCCTCGGGGGTAGGGTCGGTCCATGGCTGCTGAGGGCGAACTGGAGCTGCTCGACGTCTTCGCCAACTTCGACGACGACACGAGGACCGATCCCCACCCGCTGTACCACCGGTTGCGGGCCACCGCCCCCGTGGCCCACTCGCCCACCTTCGACGACAGCTACCTGCTCACCCGCTTCGCCGACTGCGAGGCCGTGCTCCGGGACACGCGGTGGAGCAGCAACCCCGTCCACCGGCGGGCGCCGCGGGGCGACGAGGCCCCCGACTTCCGGGAGTCGGCGGCCAGCAGCGGGGCCAACGTGCTGCTGTTCCTCGACCCGCCCGACCACACCCGCCTCCGCAAGCTGGTCAACAAGGCGTTCACGCCCCGCACCGTCGAGCGGCTCCGGCCCCGGGTCCAGGAGATCGTCGACGTGCTCCTCGACGAGGCCGAGGAGCGGGGCGAACTCGACATCGTGGCCGACTTCGGGTTCATGGTGCCGGTCACGGTGATCTGCGAGCTGATGGGCGTCCCGGTGGAGGACCACCACCTCTTCGGCCCGTGGTCGTCGGCGGCCAGCCGGCTGCTCGACGGGATGGTCGACGAGGAGACGATGATGGCCGGGGTCGGGGCCTTCATGCAGATCATCAACTACTTCAACGACATCTACGAGGAGCGCCGACGCCACCCGGGCGACGACCTCATCACCGCGCTGGTGCAGGCCGAGGAGGAGGGCGACCGGCTCACGGAGGAGGAGCTGCGGTCGATGACCGTGCTGCTCTTCATCGCCGGCCACGAGACCACCACCAACCTGATCGGCAACGGCATGAAGGCTCTGCTCGAGCACCGCGACCAGTTCGAGCGTCTCCACGCCGACCCGTCGCTCGCCCCGTCGGCGGTGGAGGAGCTGCTGCGCTACGACGGCCCGGTGCACATCACCGCCCGCATCGCCACCACCGATCTCGAGGTCGGCGGCCACCGGTTCGAGCAGGGGCAGTCGGCCGCGCTGCTCCTCGCCGCCGCCAACCGCGATCCCGCCCATTTCCCCGACCCGGACCGGCTCGACATCGGCCGCGACGACGGGCCCCACCTCGCCTTCAGCTACGGGATCCACTACTGCCTCGGCGCCTCGCTGGCCCGGCTCGAAGGGCAGATCGCCATCGGCACCCTCGTGCGTCGCTTCCCCGACATGGAGCTGCTCACCGATCCGGTCCGCTACCGCGACCACTTCGTGCTGCGGGGTCTGCGCGAGCTGCGCGTCTCGGTCCGGCCGTAGCCGTGGCCGCCCGGCCGGACCGCACCGGCCCCCGCTGGGCCGACGCGCGGGCCCGGGCGTCGGAGCTGGCCCCGAAGATGGTGGCCTACCTCCAGCGGATCGGCCCGGCCCTCGCCGCCCTGGCCCGGTCGGTGCGGGCCGTCGGCGTGGTCGGCCTCGTGGCGGCGACGCTCCTGTGGGTGGCGGTGCTGAGCGTGGTGCGGCCGTCGGGCCTCCCCGGGATCCTCGTGGTCGTCATCGCCCTCGTCGCCCTCGGCGCGCCCGGTGCGCTGCTGCTCTGGACGGCGTGGGCCATCGGCCAGCTGGCCCAGCTCCCCGACGTCCTGCGCCGGTCGCCCGACCTCGTGCGCGACAACGGCGACGCCCTGGCCAAGCTCTACCTCGACACGGCGGCGGAGTGGGGCGAGGCCAGCCGGTTCCGCCTCCTCGGCGGCGGCCTGGTGCGGGCCACCAAGCTGGCCTGGGCCGTGGTGTCGGACCTGCCCGACGTCAGGGGCGCGCTCGTGCTGGCCAGCCCCTGGTACCTGGCCGCGTCCGGCGTGGCCCTCGCCCTGGTGGTGGGCGAGGTGGTGGCGGTGCCGATCGGGGTGGCGGTGGCGGTCGTGCTCAGGCTTGGTTGAGCTCCACGATGTTCCCGCTCGGGTCGCGGAGGAACACCTGGCGGCCGGTCCCGATGTCGTTCCAGTTGCCGGCCTCGATCCCGGCCTCCCGCACGGCGGCGATGGCGGCGTCGATGTCGACCACGTCGAGGGCGAAGTGGTTGTTGGGGTTGCCGCCGCCCGGGAGCTCGATGAGGTGGACCTGCACGCCGTTGGGGGCGATCAGCCAGGCGCCGGCGATGCCGATGTCGGGCCGGGGGATCGGGGTGAGCCCGAGCCCCTCGACGTAGAACGCCAGGGCCGCTTCGGTGTCGTCGACGTTGATCGACACGTGCTGCACCCCGGTGATGCCGATCCGGTTGGCGACCGGGCCGGCGCCGCCGCCCTCGCCGGCGCGCCGCTCGGCCTCGATCTGGCGGGCACTGGCCCGGGCCAGGCCGGCCGGGTCGAGGATGCGCCGCTCCACCACGACGGTGGTGTCGAGCCGGTCGTCGCCGTCGAGGTCGCCGACGACGGTGGTCTCGCGCTCGAGGATGTCGGGGGTGCCGTCGCCGTCGAGGTCGGTGATGCGGGTGCTGCGGATCACGGCGATGTCGTTGCGGCCGTCGCCGTCGAGGTCGACGCCCTGGGCCGAGGTCTGGATGATGGTGTCGGGCCGGCCGTCGCCGTCGGTGTCGATGGCGGCGATCTCGAAGGTCGAGCCGGGCTCGGGCCGGTCGTCGGCGGTGCTGCTCTCGGGATCGGGCATGCCGCGAGGGTACTCAGCGCCGGGCGGTCACGACCCGGGCCGGGGGGAACGTCAGCCACCGCCGCCCCGACCGCGTGACGTCGTGGCACCCGGCGGCGCGGAGCCCGTCGGCGACGGTGGCCGTACCCCGCCAGTCGACGATCAGCGCCGTGCCCCCGGGGGCGAGGACCCGGCCCAGCTCGGCCACCGCCGCGGCCCGCCGCTGCGGGTCGGCGATGCGGTGGAAGGCGAGGTTGGCCGTGACGAGGTCGACCGACCCGTCGGGGAGGGGGAGGGCCCAGAGGTCGGCGTCGTGGAGGACTACGCGGTCGGCCACGCCGGCGATGCCCACGTTGGCCTCGGCCACCGACCGGTGGTTGCCCGACACGTCACGCGACCGCCAGCGGTCCACGCCGTGCACGGTCCCGTCCGGGCCGAGCCGCCGGGCCACCTGGACGAGGACCGGGCCCCGCCCGCATCCGGCGTCGAGCGCCGCGGTCGCGCCGTCGAGGGCGGCGCCGTCGAGCAGGCGGGACCAGAGCCGGCGGATCCCCACCTTGGAGCTGGCCACCATGGCGGCGGCGGCCAGGCCGAGCCCGATCGAGACGGCGGCGAAGGGGATGACGACGCGGGCGTCGGCCACCCCCGATCCGATGAAGATGCCGAGCATGATCGAGGCGAAGCACCCGGCCACGAGCCGGAACACCGTGCCGGGCGCATCGATGCCGTAGTCGGCCACCGCCGGTTGGTTGGGGATGACGCGGCCGCCGGCCATGGGTCAGGTGGCGTAGCCGCCGTTGACCGGGAGCACCTGGCCGGTGACCCACTCGGCTTCGGTGGAGGCGAGGTAGAGCACGGCGGGGGCGATGTCCTCGGGGCGGCCCACCCGTCCGACCGGGTAGGAGCGGGCGAGCTTGGCGACGAGGTCGGCCGGCGTCGACGGCGGGCTGACGTTGCCGAGGGCGACGCAGTTGACGGTGACGCCGTGGGGGGCCGCCTCCTTGGCCAGCGCCTTGCTGAAGCCGATGGCCCCGGCCTTGGCCGCCGAGTACACGCTCAGGAACGGCTCGCCGTAGCGACCGGCGTCGCTGACGATGGTGACGATCCGGCCGAAGCCCCGCTCGACCATGCCGCCCACCACGGCGTGGCAGCAGTTGAGGACCCCGTAGAGGTTGAGGTCGACCCATGGCTGCCAGCGGTCGGGCGGCACCTCGTGGAAGGGCTGCAGGTCCCACGACGGGTTCGGCGGCACGCCGGCGTTGTTGACCAGGATGTCGATCGGACCGAGCGCCTCGACCCCCGCGACCATCGCCCGCACGGCGTCGCCGTCGGTGACGTCGCCGGCGATGCCGATGGCCCGGCCACCGCCGGCGACGATCTCCGCCGCCACGGCCTCGGCCCGGTCGGCGAAGAGGTCGTTGACGGCCACGGCGGCGCCCTGCTGGGCCAGGGTGCGGGCGATCGCCGCTCCCACGTTCTGCCCCGCGCCCGTCACGAGGGCGACGCGCCCGGTGAGGTCGAACATGCGCGCAGTCTCCCCGTGATCTGATGACCCGTCAAATACCGGCCGGCCAGTCGCCGGCCGGTCGGGCGGGGGTCAGTCGGGCCAGCCGCCGGTGTGGGTGAGGTCCAGCGGCTCGGGCGGGGTGGCGCCACCGCGCAGGTGGACGAGCAGCTCCCGGAGGCGGTGGGGGAGGAGGCGCAGGCCGGGGTCCCCGAGCACCTCGTCGAGGTGCCACCACCGGTGGCCCTGGAAGGCGATGGCCTCGAGGGCCTCCAGGCCGGCGGCGGTGGTGGTGGTGTGCCGGTCGTCGGCCCACGCCACGTGGATGTGCTCGAACTGCTCGAAGTGCAGGCCGGAGAAGGTGAACTCGGCCTCCTGGGTGGCGACGAGCGGGCCCAGCTCGACGGCCCGCAGCCCGGTCTCCTCGTGGATCTCCCGGCGGGCGGCGTCGGCGCTGGACTCGAACGGGTCCATGCCTCCGCCGGGGATCTCCCACCACTCGCCCTTGCGCGGATCGGCGGGGTCCCGGGCGCGGAGCAGCAGGATGTGGTCGTCCCTGCTCATCACCACCGCGCGGGCGGCCTGTCGCCGGAGGGTGAAGCTCATGCGGCGGCAGGCGGGGGGATCACGTGGGGGCGGCGTCCTCGTGGTCGGGAGCGTCGGCGGTGGGGCACAGGCCCTCGTAGCCGGGCACCGGCCCACTCAACCAGTTGGGTGAGTAGGCGCACAGGAGGCGGCGAGGCTGCGTGCCGTGGTGTTCGCTCCGCAGCTCGACGTCGGCATCGTTGGCAACGTCGGTGGTGGACATGGCGATCCTTCTCCTCGTTGAGCGGGATCATGGGTTGGATGGCGAGTCTACCCTCGCACAGTGCCGGTCTGACCGCATGCCGCGGTGCCGCGTTACATCGTGGTCACACCGGACCGGTTCCTGCGGTGGCGGTGGGCGCGGGACCGGTCAGAGCCAGTCGATCCACCGGCCGTGGGCCTGGACCCAGGCAAGCGGCACGGCCACCGTCGGCTCGGGCCGCCCGCCGGTCCAGACGGCCAACCCGAGCAGGCTGGCGCCCCGGGGATCCTCGATGGCGGCGGGCCGTGGCGGCTCGGGGATCCAGGGAGCGATCGACGGGTACTCGGCCGTGATCGCCGCCAGCGGCCGCCCGGCCGCGGCGTGGGCCCGGAGGTGGGCGTGCACCTCCTCGCGCTCGTCGGGGGTGAGGTAGGCGAGGGCCCACGTGGCCAGCACCACCGGGAGGGCGCCGTCGGGCACCTCCTCGAGGGCGACGGGGAGGAGGCCGGTGGCGTTGCCGGCCCGCAGGTCGAGGCGATGCTCCCGGGCCGTGGCCACGGCGGCGCGGAAGCGGTCCAGCCGGTCGGTCAGCCCCGGCCACAGGCAGGCCTCGAGCCAGCGCACGTGGTCGTCGTCGGCGACGTCGAGAGGGTGCAGGTCGAGGCCCACCCGTCCGGTGATGGCAGGGATGGCGTCGGGCAGCGGGCGCGGGGTGGGACCGAGGATGTCGCAGTCGAGCTGGACCGGGCTCCCGTCGGGGCCGAGCGATCCCGCCGGCCGGCCGTCTCGCCGGTAGGTGATCCGGTAGCGGTCGGGCACGAGGTTGAGCCCGGCGCTCGGGCCGACCTCGACGAGGTGGACCGACGGTGCCGGCGCCCCGTCGGACCCCGCCGACGCGGTGGCGGACGCGGTGGCCGTCGCGGCGGCGATGGCCAGGGCCGGCGCCGTGGTGGCGGTGCGGCCCACCTCGTTGGTCTGGATCGAGCGCGACCGCATGAGGTCGGCCACCTCGGCGAAGCGCTCGACGAGGACGGCGCGGAAGGCCGGCCAGGGATCGGCCTCGACCTCGCCGCGGTAGATGGCGTCGAGCGGGGTGCCGACGGCGAGGTACTTGACGGCGGCGAGGCACAGCACCGGTTCCACCTTGCGCTCGGCGGTGATCCCGACGAGCCGGGCGATGAGGTCCCGGTCGTCTGAGACGGCGGTGGCGATGCGCTCGTAGATCGGGCAGTAGCCGCCGAACTCGGCTTCGGCGAGGAAGCGCCAGAAGCGGGCGAGCCGGGTGGCCGGGTCGTCGTCGGAGGGGGAGATGTCGCTCATCGTGCACCGGGGGCAGCCGGGGCCACGGGACGGGTCATCGGTCTCGACACTACCGGGGCCGGCCGCGCCCGTTCGCGGCGCGGCGAGAAAGTGGCAGTTAGCATGCCGGTTCTGGGGGACCCGGCCCGGGTCGTCCGGCGCGATCGCAGGAGGAACGCCATGGCAGCAACCGAACGGCGCGTGGCCCTGGTGGCCGACGCCGGCATCTACGCCGGCCCCGAGCTGGCCCGTCACCTGGCGGGGCGCGGGCACGACCTGGTGCTCGGCGACCCCGACCCCGACCTCCTCGAGGAGCTCGGTGCCGCCGGCGTCGAGGTCGAGGTGGTGACCGGGGTGCGCAACCTCGCCGATCCGGCCGCGGCCGACGCCCTCGTCGCCGCCACGCTCTCGCGCTTCGGTCGGATCGACGCCGCGGTCGCGTTCTCCGGCCAGATCGTGACCGGCCGCTTCGTCAACTCGACCATCGACGACTTCCGCAAGGTCATCAGCGGCTGCATGGAAGGCCCCTACCACTTCCTCCGGGCCGTCGTGCCGGTGATGGTCGACCAGGGGGACGGCCAGGTGCTGCTCATCACCAGTGCCGCCGCCGCCCGGCCCACCCCGGGGGCGCCGCTGTACTCCGCGGCCCGGGCCGGGGCCACGATGCTGGCCCGCAACGTGGCCGGCGAGGTGGCCCGCAACGGCGTGCAGGTCAACGCCGTCGGCACCAACTTCATGGACTTCCCCGGCTTCCTGATCGCCAACGGCGCCACCGATCCCGAGGTGCGCAAGAAGCTCGAAGCGCAGGTGCCGCTCCGGCGGCTCGGCACGCTGGCCGAGTTCGCGGCGTTCTGCATGGCCTTCCTCGACGGCACCAGCCGGTTCACCACCGGTCAGTTCGTGGCCTACGCCGGCGGGTGGGCCTGATCGTCGGGCCGCGGTCCGGCCCCGGTCGCGCCCCGGTCCGGGCCCCTCGGACCCCGGCCCCGGTTTTCTGACGCTCCATCAGAACGGATCGCCGGCCCCGGCTAGTGTCGGGCCATGACCTCCGGTAGCGACGACGAACCCCGCGGCGATCTGCGCTGGGGGACGACCCCCCGCCTGGTCCTCGACCAGGCCGCGGCGCTGGGCGACCACCCCGCCATCATCGACGGCGACGTCGTCCTGTCCTACGCCGACCTGGCCTCCCGGGTGGAGCACGCGGCTCGGGCCTTCATCGCCGCCGGCCTCCAGCCCGGCGACCGGGCGTCGGTGTGGGCGCCGAACATGTGGGAGTGGGCCGTGGTGGCCCTCGGGCTCCACGCTGCCGGCGGCGTCCTCGTGCCCCTCAACACCCGCTTCAAGGGGGCGGAGGCGGCCTGGGTGCTGGGCAAGAGCCGGGCTCGCCTGCTCTTCACCGTGACCGACTTCCTCGACACCGACTACGTCGCCCTGCTGCGGGCCGAGGAGGTGCCCGACACGCTCGAGCAGATCGTGGTGCTGCGGGGCGCCGCGCCCGAGGGCACGGTCGGCATCGGGGAGTGGCTGGAGGAAGGGGGTTCGGTCGATCCGGCGGAGGCCCACGCCCGCATGGCTGCGGTCAGCCCCGACGACCTCTCCGACATCCTCTTCACCTCCGGCACCACGGGGAAGCCCAAGGGCGTGATGACCGCCCACGGCCAGAACCTGCGGTCCTTCTCGGCCTGGGCCCACGTGGTGGGGCTGCGTCACGGTGACCGCTACCTCATCGTCAACCCGTTCTTCCACGCCTTCGGCTACAAGGCCGGCATCCTGGCCACCCTGATGACCGGGGCCACCGCCTACCCCCAGCCGGTGTTCGACGTGCCCACGGTGATGGAGCGGGTGGCGCGCGACCGGATCACGATGCTGCCCGGGCCGCCCACCCTCTACCAGACGATCCTGCATCACCCGGACCTCGCCACCTTCGACATGAGCTCGCTGCGCCTGGCCGTCACCGGCGCCGCCGCCATCCCGGTGGAGCTCATCCTGCAGATGCGGGCCGAGCTCAGCTTCGAGACGATCATCACCGGCTACGGCCTCACCGAGGCGTGCGGCATCGCCACGATGTGCCGGTTCGACGACGACCCCGAGACCATCGCCACCACGTCGGGTCGGGCCATCCCCGGGGTGGAGGTGCTGTGCATCGACGACGAGGGCGTCGAGGTGCCCCGCGGTGAGCCCGGCGAGGTCGTGGTGCGGGGCTACAACGTGATGTCGGGCTACTTCGAGGAGGCCGACGAGACGGCGGACACGATCGACGGCGGGGGCTGGCTCCACACCGGCGACATCGGGGTGATGGACGACCGCGGCTACATCAAGATCACCGACCGCAAGAAGGACATGTTCATCGTCGGCGGTTTCAACGCCTACCCGGCCGAGATCGAGAACCTGATGCTGGCCAACGAGGCCATCGCCCAGGTGGCGGTGGTCGGCATCCCCGACGAGCGCATGGGAGAGGTGGGGATGGCCTTCGTCGTGCCCCGACCGGGCGCGGCGGTCGACGAAGCCGGCCTCATCGCCTGGTGCCGCGAGCACATGGCCAACTACAAGGTGCCCCGCCGGGTGGCGGTGGTCGACGCCCTGCCGCTCAACGCCACGGGCAAGGTGCTGAAGTACGAGCTGCGGGCCCGGGCCACCTCGGGTGCCGATGGCTGAGCCGGCCGGGCCGCACGATCCCGACGGTGGCCCGCCCTGCCCGTGCGGTTCGGGCCGGCCCGGCCAGCGGTGTTGCCTCCGGTACCTGCACGGCGGGGCCGATCCGGCCACGGCCGAACAGCTCATGCGGTCCCGGTACACCGCGTTCGCCGTCGGCGCTCCCGCCTACCTCCTCGCCACCTGGCACCCCTCGACCCGCCCGGCCACCCTCACGCTCGATCCCGCCACCCGATGGGTGGGCCTCACGGTGGAGACCGTCGAGGCCGGGGACCTGTTCGACGACACCGGCACGGTGGCTTTCCGGGCCCGGTTCGAGCGGCGCGGCCAGACGGGGGAACAGGCCGAGACGTCACGCTTCGTGCGGGAGGGCGGGCGCTGGTGCTACGTCGGACCGGTCGTGGCGCGGCAGGGGAGCGGTCGAGCGGATTAAATGGAGGCGCTCGGATGCGGCTGCATCCCGCGCCCCGTGACCCAGGGGGTTCCCTCATGGCTGCCAAGATCAAGTGCCCGGCCTGTGGCGCCAAGAACGACGCCACCGCCACCCGCTGTCGGATCTGTGCCGCGATGATCGTGGCCAAGCCGGCGGCGCCGCCCGCGGCGGCGCCGCCCCAGGCGCCACCGCCGCCGATGGCCCCGGCCCCCATGGCGGCGGCGCCACCCCCACCCCCGGCCGGCGGGCCCGCCGCGCCAGCCCCGCCCATGGCCGCTCCGCCCGTGGCCGCTCCGCCTGTCGCCGCCCCCGGCGGTGCCGTCCCCGGCGGTGCCGTCCCCGACCCGGCGGCCGCCGGTGTGGCAGGGCCCCGGCGCACCCTGCCCCCGGGCTACCCGGGGGCGCCGCCCGCCTACTCGGCGTCCCAGGGCGGGCTCCCCGACAGCGCCATCCAGATCAACGTCCAGTCGCGCCACCCCGGCAACGTGCCGCCCCCGCCCGACACCGGCGAGCGCATCGACAGCATCCCGGACTTCTCGGCATCGGTGCAGCCCCGCCACCTGCCGCCCCCGCCGCCGGCCGAGCAGTCGCTCGACGAGGCGGCCATCGCCCACGCCGCCCGGTCGATCACCATCGACGAGAGCCTGGCCCGGCGGGGCGGGGCACCCACGCTCCAGGCCGACGACGAGGTCGAGGCCTTCAAGCGTGGCGGCGGCGGGATCGTGATCGAGGCGCAGCCGCGGCACCCGGGCGATCCGGCGCCGCCCTCCCGCTGAATGCCGGCGTTCCACCGCCTCGTCAGCACCCGCACCGAGGGGGCACGGCGGGGCACCGTCCGCACCGTGGCGAGGGTCGACGACTTCCTCCACGGCTTCGAGGTCACCCTCGACGTGCGCGACGGGGCGATCCACCGCGCCTCGGCCACCGCCCACCGTCACCCGTGGACCACCTGCCCGGGGGCGCTGGCCAGCGTCGCCGCGGCCCGGGGCCCCCTGGCCGACGCCGCCGCCACCATCGCGGACGCGCCGCGCGACACCACCTGCGTCCACGTCAACGACCTCGTCTGGCTGGCCGCCCGCCAGCACCCCGATCGCCGCTACGAGATGGAGATCGACCCGTTCCAGGCCACGCTCGAGCGCGACGGCCGGGAGGTGATGCGGTGGCCGCTGCACCGGTGGCAGATCTCGGGCACGGGCCCGTTCGCCGGGCTGTCGCTGGCGGGCACCGGGTGGGCCGAGGCCCTCGCCGCGGTGGATCCCGACGGCGCCGACGGTGACGGCCGGGAGGCGGTGCGGGTGCTGCGCCGCGGCCTGCTCGTGGCCGTCGGCTACTACACCCTCGACTGGCGCACCATCACCCGCGGCACCGACGTGCCCCGCGACGTGATGGCCGACACCTGCCACACCTTCTCGGGAGAGCGCACCGAGCAGGCGGTGTGCCTGGCCGAGGCGCCGGACCGGCGCAGCCGTCCCCGCTGAGCGGCCGAATGGAGCGGCGGCGCCGCGAGTTTCTAACATGCCGTCAGATTCTCTCCCCCGGTCGAGGAGCCCCCGTGGACCTGCGCTACTCCGAATCCGATCTGGCGTTCCGCGCGGAGCTGCGGTCATGGCTGGCCGACGTGCTGCCGACCCTGCCGCCCAAGCCGGCCCCCGACGACTGGCCCGCCCGCCGCGACTGGGACACGGGCTGGCAGCGCCAGCTCTTCGAGGCGGGCTACGCCGGGATCAACTGGCCGAAGGAGTACGGCGGGCGGGGGGCCACCCTCACCGAGCAGCTGATCTACCTGGAGGAGACGACCCGGGCGGGCGCGCCGTACATCGGCGTGAACTTCGTCGGGATGCTCCATGCCGGCCCCACCGTGATGGCCGAGGCGAGCGAGGAGCAGAAGGCCTTCCACCTGCCGCGGATCCTCCGGGGCGAGGAGGTGTGGTGCCAGGGGTTCAGCGAGCCCGGCGCCGGCAGCGACCTGGCCTCGCTGTCGTGCAAGGCCTTCCGTGACGGCGACCACTACGTGGTGACGGGCCAGAAGATCTGGACGTCCTTCGCCCAGGTCGCCGACTGGTGCGAGCTGCTCGTGCGCACCGACGCCTCGTCGAAGCACAAGGGCATCACCTGGTTGATCTGCCCGATGGACCTCCCCGGGATCGAGATCCGCCCGCTGCGCACCATCGTCGGGTCCTCGGAGTTCAGCGAGGTGTTCTTCGACGAGGTCCGGGTGCCCGTGTCCCAGCGGGTCGGCGACGAGAACGACGGCTGGCGCATCGCCATGGTGACCTTCTCCTTCGAGCGGGGCACCGGTTTCATCTCCGATCTGGTCGAGACCGACAAGATGATCTCCGAGCTCGTCGAGTTGGCCAAGCGGGTCACCCGCAAGGGCGCCACCGCCTGGGACGACGTGGCCCTGCGGCGGGAGATCGGCCAGATGCAGGCCCAGATGGACGCCCTGTGGGCGATGACCAAGCGCAACCTGGCCCAGGCCGAGCGCAACGGCGTGCCCGGCGTCGGGGGCAGCGTCGTGAAGCTCTACTACTCCGAGCTGTTCCAGCGGCTCACCGACGTGGCCATGCGGCTGCTCGAACGGGCGTCGCTCAGCCGGGACGACGTGGGCCAGCTGGTCGGTTCGGGCTCGTTCGTGGAGGAGCGGTTGCGCTCCACCTCCTTCACCATCGCCGCCGGCACGAGCCAGATCCAGCGCAACATCGTGGCCGAGCGGATCCTCGGTCTCCCCAAGGACCGCTGAGAGGAACCCCATGGACTTCGAGCTCACCGACGACCAGATCGCCCTCCAGGAGGGCCTTCGCTCCTTCTGCTCCGGGCGGTTCCCCATCGAGGTGGTGCGGGCGGTCGAGGCCACCGGCGGCATCGACCGTGACCGCTGGCGCGAGCTGGCCGACATGGGCACCTTCGCCCTGCGGCTGGCCGAGGACGCCGGCGGCGTGGGCCTCGGCACCGCCGACGCCGTCCTCGCCTTCGAGGAGCTCGGGCGGGCCCTGGTGCCCGGGCCGCTGGTGTGGACCCACCTCGCCGCCGGCCTCGTCGACGGGGCCGCCACCGGCGAGGTGGTGGTGACCGGCATCGAGCGTGACGATGCCAGCGGCGTGATCGAGTTCCCCGCCACAGCCGACGTGCTGCTGATCCTCGACACCGACGGGGCCTGGCGGGTGGACGTGGCCGACCTCGCCCTGGCGCCCCTCGACCCGCCCCTCGACCCGCTCACCCCGGTGGCCCGCCTCACCGCCCCGCTGCCCCAGGGCGCGAAGGTGCTCGACGCCGGCCCGGCCGCCGAGCTCCGCCTCACGGGTGCGGCCCTCACCGCGGGCCAGCTCCTCGGCATCTCCACCGCCACCACCGACCTCGCCGTCGCCTTCGCCAAGGAGCGGGTGCAGTTCGACCGGCCCATCGGGCAGTTCCAGGCGCTGAAGCACCTGATGGCCGACATGCTGACCCGGTCCGAGGTCGCCCGCGGTGCCGTCTACGCCGCCGGCGTCACGGTCGACGACCCCGAGGTCGGCCCGGTGGCCCGGGCCGTGGCCGCGGCCAAGCTCACCGCCGGCGAGGCCGCGGTCGAGAACACCAAGACCTGCGTCCAGGTGCACGGCGGCATGGGCTACACGTGGGAGGTCGACGCCCACCTGCAGCTCAAGCGGGCCTACGTCCTCGACGCCGCCTTCGGCGGCCGCGAGCACTGGGCCGAGGCCATGGCCGACCTCGCCTTCACCTGATCCATCCCTGCGTCTCCTGTGGGTGCGCAATGTCACGGTGTCCGGTGCATTGCGCACCCACAGGGGAAGGGCGTCAGCAGTTGGTGTCGGTCCAGGCGATGGTGTCGCGCTGGGCCTGGATCCAGGTGGCGAGGCCGGGCCCGAGGGCGTTGATGGCGGCCTGCAGGTCGGGGACCGTGGTGATCTTGCCGTCGAGGACCTGTTGGGTGAGCTGCTGGACGGGTCCGTCGAGGGCCTTGGTGGTGGCGACGAGGTCCGGCGGCGAGTTCTTCTCGATCCGGGCGAACAGGTCCTGGAACTGCTTGGCCTTGGCCTTGTCGACGGTGGCGAAGCCGGTGATGTCCTTGATCGGTGCCGCCTTCACGTCGGCGCAGAAGGCCGCCTTGTCGAAGGCTGCGGCCTTGGTGGTGCTGGTGGTCGGTGCCGCGGTCGTGGTGGTGGGCTTGGCCGTGGTGGTGGGAGCCGCCGTCGTGGTGGCGGTGGTGGCCGTCGAGGCCGGCGCCGAAGTGCCGGCCGGGGCGCTGGTCGCCGCGCCGCCCGGCTTGGCCGTGGTCGGGGCCGGCGCGGCCGAGGCCTGGCGCTCGGGGACGTCGACCCGCAGCCCGCAGCCCGCAGCCCCACCCGCGACGACGACGAGGGGCAGGACGCCCCGGATCCCGAGCCCCAGCAGTCCCTTGCGCATGGCAGCAACCTAGTCCCCGGGGCAGAATGGGGCATGGCGTTGGCGCCGGGCACCGTGCTCAAACGGGGGTTCACCCGCCGGTGTCCCGTCTGCGGCCGGGGCAAGCTCTTCCGGCAGTGGGTGCGCATGCTGCCGCACTGTCCGAGCTGCGGCTACCGCTTCCGCCGGGCCCCCGGGCAGTGGCTCGGCTCCTGGTTCCTCAACCTGTGTCTGGTGCAGCTGGCCGTGATCTTCGTGGTGATCGTGATCGGCGTGGTGACCTGGCCCGACACGCCGACGGCGCTCCTGATCACCGCCACCGTGGCCACCGCGGTCGGCGTGCCGCTCGCCTTCTTCCCCTTCTCGCGCACGATCTGGGTCGCCATCGATCTGGTCATGCGCCCGCTCGACTTCGACGACGACGTGGCCCCCGGCTTCGAGCTCGAGGCCGAGCTGGCCGCCCTCCGGGCCGAGCGTCCCGCCCCGCCCGGCGACGGCGACTGAGCCTCTGAACCGTCGTTCAGTTCAGAGGTACGACGTTGCACTGTCGGGGGTGCGCGCCCTACATTCGGGCGATGACGAGCTGGAGCACCGGGGAGCAGCACACGATCGAGGGGGTGCTGGCCGGTCGCCTCGAGGCCGATCCCGACGGGCCGTTCCTCGACGTCGTGGGCACGACCCTCACCGCCCGGGAGGTCGACACCGCCGCCGCCCGTCTGGCCGCCGGCCTCCGGGAGCTCGGCGTGCAGCCCGGCGATCGCGTCGCCTCGCTGCTCGACAACGGTGCCGCCGCCGTGATCACCCTCTTCGCCGCCGGGAAGCTCGGGGCCGTGTCGGTGCCGATCAACACCGCCTACAAGGGCGACTTCCTCCACCACCAGCTGGCCGACTCCGGCGCGTCGGCGATGATCGTGCAGCAGGACCTCGCTGACCGGGTGGCGGCCGTCTCAGGCACGCTCGACGCCCTCCGTGCGGTCGTCGTCGAGGCCGACCCCGCGGCGGGACCGGCGCCCGCCTTCCCCGCCACCGTCTCGGCCGACTGGGCCACGATCCTGCGGGAGGCCGACCCGATCGCCGGGCCCGCCCCGGTCCGGCCCGCCGACCTGGCCACCTTCATCTACACCGCCGGCACCACCGGACCGTCCAAGGGCTGCATGCTCAGCCACAACTACGTCGTGAGCCTGGCCGATCAGATCGCCCGCACGTGGGGTCGCCGTTCCGAGGACGTGCTGTGGACCCCGCTGCCGATGTTCCATCTCAACGCCGTGGCCTGCGCCGTGGTGGGTACGTTGCTGCTCGGCGGGAGAGCGGCCATCAGCCGCAAGTTCTCGGTATCGCAGTTCTGGCCCGAGATCGCCCGCACCGGGGCCACCATCGCCTCGCTGCTCGGCACCCTCACCGCGCTGATCGCCCAGGACGAACGCGACCACCCCGATGCCGCCGGCACCACGCTGCGCCTCGTCGCCGCCGCCCCGATGCCCCTCGACATCGCCGCCGCCTTCAAGGAGCGGTGGAACGTCGACACCTTCTCTGCCGGCTACGGCGTGACCGAGGCGTCGCTCATCTCCTCGCTCCCCGCCGGCGCCGTCAACCCCCCGGGCGCGGCGGGCCAGCCCAACGACGTCGAGTTCGACGTGCGCATCTTCGACGACGACGACAACGAGGTGGCCAAGGGCACGGTGGGGGAGATCGTGTGCCGGCCCAGGCGCCCCCACGTGATGTTCGAGGGCTACTGGGGTCGACCCGAGGCCACCCTCGCCGTGAGCCGCAACTGGTGGTTCCACACCGGCGACTTCGGCCGGATCGACGACGGCTTCCTCTACTTCGTCGACCGCAAGAAGGACTACCTCCGTCGCCGCGGTGAGAACATCTCCAGCTTCGAGATGGAGAAGATCTTCTTCGGTCACCCCGACGTGGTCGACGTCGCCGTGCACGCCGTGCCGAGCCCGATCGGCGAGGACGACCTCAAGGTCACCGCCGTGCTCCAGCCCGGCGCCACGCTCACGGAGGAAGCCCTGTGCCGGTGGGCGGCCGAGCGGGTGCCGTACTTCGCCATCCCCCGCTACGTCGAGTTCCGCTCGGAGCTGCCCCGCAACCCCGTGGGCCGGGTGCTGAAGTACCAGCTCCGTGACGAGGGGGCCACGCCGGCCACCTGGGACGCCGAGGCCGCCGACGTCAGATTCGAGAAACGCTGAGCGGCACGACGGCGGGCGTGCTGAAGGTCGTTCGGAAGGTTGTCAAACAGCGTCGGCGCTTCACCCTCCGTCGGGGCTGAACAACACGACGCAGACCAGTGTCGATGTCGCCCTCGGAGCCAACGAGGGGCTGCCGACGCGGCCGGGCCCGCCGCGACGGGTCGCGCTTCCGCCGACGCCGACACCGAAACCGACACCGGGAGGCGCGTCGCCTGTGCGGTCGCGAGGGTCGATCTCGTGCCGCCCGGTGCAGCGGGGCGGCACGGTCAGGGCAGCAGGCGGGCAGCGGCGAGGTCGAACGATCCACCGTTCGGTGCCGTAGTGGCAGCGGTCCAGGTCACGCCGTTGTCGGCTGAACGCCAGGCGAGGGACCCGGTGGTGCCGACGGCGACCCAGTTGCCGGCGCCGTCGGTGGCGACGCCGTTCCCGGTGCCGTTCGGTGGCGTGGTCGCGCCGGTCCAGTTTGCTCCGTTGTCCGTCGATCGCCAGGCCGTGGTCCCCGAGTCGCTGACGGCCACCCAGTTGCCGAGGCCGTCGGTCGCAACGCCATAAGCCGGATTGTTCGGAGCGGTGGCGGCGGATGTCCACGTGTCACCGTTGTCGGTCGAGGTCCAAGCGAACGCACCCGCCTCGCCGACGGCGACCCAGTTGCCGAGGCCGTCGGTGGCGACGTCGTATGGTCTCCCATTGGGGCCGGCGTGGGCGGGGAACCACGTGTCGCCGTTGTCGATGGACTGCCAGGCCAACGAGCCGCCGTTTCCGACGGCGACCCAATTGCCGAGGCCGTCGGTGGCGACGTCGAACGCAGTGCCGTTCGGACCGATGGTCGAGGCGGTCCAGTTCACGCCGTTGTCCGTAGACCGCCACGCGAACGCGCCCGCGTCGCCGACGGCGACCCAGTTGCCGGCGCCGTCGGTGGCGACGCCGTACCCAACGCCGTTCGGGGGCGTGGTCGCGGCGGTCCACGTGGCGCCGTTGTCGATCGATCGCCAGGCCGTCGCGCCCGTGTCGCCGACGGCGACCCAGTTGCCGGCGCCGTCGGTGGCGACCGCTTGGACCGATCCGTTCGGCGAGGTGGTCGCGCCGGTCCAGGTCGTGCCGTTGTCAGCGGATCCCCACGCGCGAGCACCAGGGTCACCGACCGCGACGAAGGCGCCGGGCTGCGGTGGTGCCGTCTGCGCGGCGGCCGCCGACATCGAGATCACCTGAGGGGCGACCCAAGCGCCCGCCCCGAGCATCCCGCCGACGACGAGCACTCGCCGACGACTGGGGTCTCGGGGGCGATCTTCGCCCAACTGCGTCTCGAATGTGGGAGCGTCAGAGGATCGACGAATGCGGTCCATGGTGCCCCAGGCTAGACCATTCGGCGCTGTCGACGGCGGGTACAGACGGCGTTGGACGGCAGGAGAGCGAGGCTAAGCGGATGACGCGCACACCGGTCCCCCTTCACCGCCACGCCCGCCGGGCGGCCCGGAGAGCCCGCAGGTCGGCATCGGAGGTCGGGGCGACGGAGGTCGGGTCGTGGGGTGCGGCCGGCGACGAGGCGGGGCCGGGTCGGTCGGTCACGATCACCGCGTGCTGGTCCTCGTCGTGGGTGCCCATGCCTGTCCTCCGCGTCCGCCGGGGTCGCCGTCGACCCCTCATGTGACGAGATTGTTGCGAACTGAGGTCAAGCCACCGGCACAGGTTCGTCAGGCTCTCGTCAAGAAGCAGGCGGGACCAGGCCATGGTCCCCGGGCCGGGGCGCCCGGTAGAGCTCGTCGGCCACCAGCCCGGCGAACGCCTCCGACCCGACCATCCCCACGAGCGGATCGACCTGGCTGGCCTGGTGGCGCAGCGCCGCCACCTTGCGCTCGAGCAGCTCGCCGGTGGCGACGAACCGGACCGCGAGCTCCTCTGCCGGCACGATGGGCGGATCGGCGCCGGGGACCATGCTCACGACATCGAACGGCACGAACGCGCCGAAGGCATCGGCCCACTGCGAGGTCATCGCCGCGTACAGCAGCGTCGGCTCGTGGTCGGCCCGGGTCGCGGCGAGCGTGCACCAGCGGGAGACGGCGATGTGATCGTCGTGGTACGTCTGCCCGTCGGGCCCGAACGTCAGCAGGGTGTCGGGGCGGACGTCGTCGATCAGCGCGGCGATCCGGGCGGCCGCCTCGGCGTCGTCGACCGCCGCGCAGCCTGCGTCCGGGTAGTCGAGCCAGTGGTGCTCCGTGACCCCGAGGATCTCGAGGCACCCGGCCAGCTCGGCCGTGCGGACGGCCTTGCGCTCTTCGAGGCTCCGACCGTCGTCGTCGGGGAAGCCGAGCTCCCCTCGCGTGGCCGTCACGCACACCACCCGGCGGCCGGCATCAACCGCGGCCGCCATCAGCGCACCGGCGAGGTAGGCCTCGTCGTCGGGGTGGGCGAAGACGGCGAGGATGGTGCCGAGGTCGGGGTCCCGCTGGGTGGGCACGGGTCGAGAGTACCCCGCTCGCGGCCCTTGTCCGATGGCTACCGTGGCCCCATGGACGATGACCGCGGCCTCGACCCGCACGCCGACAAGGGCTACACCCAGGTCGACGACCAGCCCGACCCGTCGTTCCTCGTGCAAGGGATGGAGGCCACGGCTCGGTGGCCGGCCGTGGTCCAGCTCCGGGCTTGGGAGCGCGACCGCGTCGACCTCCAGCCGGGCGAGTCGCTGCTCGACGTGGGGTGCGGCATCGCCGATGTCGCCCGCTCGCTGGCCCCGCTGGTGGCGCCCGACGGCCGGGTGGTGGGCATCGACATGAGCGAAGCGATGCTGGCCGTCGCCCGCGAACGGGCGTCGGCCGACGGCGTCGCCGCGACCTTCCGGGTCGGCGACGCCATGCACCTCGACGAGGTCGACGGCACCTTCGATGCCTGCCGGTCCGAGCGGATGTTGCAGTGGGTGCCCGACGTCGACGCCGCTGTGGCCGAGATGGCCCGGGTGCTGCGACCGGGCGGCCGGCTGTGCGTGACCGACACGGATTGGCGCACGTTCGCCCTCGATCTGGACGACGTGGCGTTGAGCGCCGACCTGTCCGCCGCCCTCATCGCCATGCGGGGTGCGCCGGCGCTGGCGGGCGGCCGTCTGCTCAACGCCTGCCGGGAGGCGGGCCTCGTCGACCTCGAGATCACCGGTGCCGTGCACATCTGGGACGCCTGGGACCCCGACCGCGACCCGGCCCCCTCGGGCTTCTTCCCGCTCGACGCCGTGGTGAGGGACATGGCGGCGGCCGGGCACCTGGCCGCCGACCGGGCCGAGGAGCTCACGGCCGCGGTCTACGACGGGGCGCGACGCGGCCGCTTCTGCATGCACGTCACCATGCTCTCGGTCTTCGGGCGTCGTCCCGCCTGAGAATCCTTGGGTGCGTAAGGGTGCGCTATGCGCGCCCTTACGCACCCAAGGCGAAGCTGTCACGGGGCTTCGGTACAGTCCGGGCGTGTTGACGGTGCATGCGCGGGACGGGTTGGAGCCGCTGGTCGCGGCGTTGGCCGGCGTGCTCGCCGAGCCCCTCGACGATCCGATGGTGCCGGAGTGGATCGCCGTGCCGTCGGCCGGTACCGAACGCTGGATGCGCCTCGCGCTGGCGCGACGGCTCGGCACCGCCGCCGGCGACGGCACTGGCGCCGGCGACGGGGTGGCCGCCAACATCACCTCCGTCTTCCCGGCGCGCCTCCGCGACGTCGTGCTCGCGGCCGACCCCGACGGCGTCGACGGCGATCCGTGGTCGGTCACCGGGCTCACGTGGGCGCTCCTCGACGTGCTCGACCGCGCCGCGGGGGCGGCGCTGGCGGGGCCGGCCGGCACCCTCGCTCCGGGCGCCACCCGGTACGGCCGCGCCCGCCGCATCGCCGACCTGTTCGACCGCTACGGCGTCCACCGGCCCGAGATGGTGCGCAACTGGGCGCGCCAGCGCGACGTCGACGCCGCCGGCGACCCGTTGCCGGCGGGCGCCACCTGGCAGCCCCACCTGTGGCGGCAGGTGCGCGAGCACATCGGTGTCCCGAGCCCGGCGGAGCGGCTCCCGGAGCTCCTCCGGCGGGTGGCGACCGGCGAGCTCGAGCTCGACCTGCCACCGCGGCTCTCGCTCTTCGGCGTGTCGTCGATCCCCGGCGGCACCGGGTACCTCGACGTCCTCCTCGCCGTCGCCGGCAGCCGGGACGTGCACCTGTTCCTCCTCTGTCCGAGCCCGGCCCTCGTCGCCGACGCCGTCCGGGATGTCGAGGCGGCGCGGCCCGAGAGCGCCTGGATCCCCCGGGGGGAGGACCCGGTGCGCGGCGACGCCCACGCGCTGCTGCGTTCGTGGGCCCGCCCGTCGCGTGACGCCGCGGTGCTGCTGGCCGCCGCCGGGCTCCGGCTCGACGGGCTGCCGCCAGCCGCGGCCGCTGCCGGTCCCGAGCCGCCAGCCGCCGCTGCTGCCGGTCCCGAGCCGTCGGCCGACCCTGCCGGTCCCGAGCCGTCGGTCGGTGCCTCCGGCGCGCCCGCCGGCCTGCCCCTGTTGGCGCGCCTGCAGGCCGACCTCCGGTCCGGCCGCCCGTCGGGGGTTGGCGAGGCGCCCGGGGTCGACGACCGCTCGATCCAGGTCCACGCCTGCCACGGCCCCGGTCGTCAGGTCGAGGTGCTCCGTGACGCCATCCTCCACCTGCTGGCCGACGATCCGACGCTGTCGGAGGACGACATCGTCGTCCTCACACCCGACATCGACACCTTCGGTCCGCTCGTCGAAGCCACCTTCGGAGCGCCCGCCACCCCGTGGGGCGACCACCCGGCGCCCGTCGCGCCCGCCGCCGCAGCGAGCCCACCACCACGTCTGCGCTACGTCGTCACCGACCGGTCCCTGCGGGCCACGTACCCGACCTTCGCCGCCCTCGCCGTGCTCGTCGACCTCCTCGGGAGCCGCTTCCGGGCCTCGGCCACGGCCGACTTCCTGGCCCTCGCCCCGGTCCGTCAGCGGTTCGGCTTCGACGACGACGCGCTCTCGACCATCAACGGGTGGATCGAGTCGTGCGCGGTCCGGTGGGGCCTCGACGGCGACCACCGGGCCGGCTGGGCGCTCGATCCGACGTTCGTGGCGGGCACGTGGCGCACCGTCCTCGACCGGCTCCTCGTCGGCGTCGCCGCCACCACCGACGACCTCGCCCTCGCCGTCGGCGGCATCCTCCCGGAGGCGGTCGAGGGTACCGACATCGCGCTCGCCGGGCGGCTGGCCGATGTGATCGGTCGGCTGGCCTCGCTCGCCGCCGACGCCTCGGAACCCCGTCCGGCCGCGGCGTGGTGCGCCTTGCTCGGCGCCGCGGCCGACGACCTCTTCGCCGCGCCGTTCGACGCGCCATGGCAGATGGAACGCCTCCACGAGGTGCTCGACGGGATCGCCGCTGCGGCCGGTGTCCCGGGCCGGCCGTCCGAGGTCGACCTCACCCTCGCCGATGTGCGCCGACTCCTCGTCGACCACCTCTCGGGCGTGCCTCGCCGGCCCGACTTCTTCCGCTGCGGCGTCACCGTCAGCTCGCTCACCCCACTGCGCGGCGTCCCCTTCCGGGTGGTGTGCCTCCTCGGCATGGACGACACGGCGTTCGGTGGGGGTGCCGTCAACGGCGACGATCTCGTCGCGGCGGCGCCCCACGTGGGCGACCGCGACGAGCGGGCCGACCGACGTCAGGCCCTCCTCGAGGCCGTGTTGGCGGCCGGCGAGCACCTCGTGATCACCCGCACCGGGCACAACGTCGTCACCAACCTCGAGGTCCCGCCCTGCACCCCGTTGGCCGAACTGCTCGACGCCGTCGCCGCCACCGTCACGGCCGAGGCGCGAAAGGCCACCTCCGCCCACATCACCGTCGTCCACCCGCGCCAGGCCTTCGACCCGCGCGCCTTCATCCCGGGCCACTTCGTGCCGGGCACCCCGTGGGGGTTCGACGGTCGGGCTCTCGCCGGCGCGGTCGCTGTCCGCGGGCCTCGTCGTGCCGTCACGTCGTTCGTCACCGCCCCGCTCGCCGTCGGCGAGACCCCGCTGGTGGAGCTGGCCGATCTCCGGGCCGTGCTGCGCCACCCCGTCCGGGAGTTCCTGCGTCGCACCCTCGCCGTGCGGCTCCCGGATGGCGGTCCGATCGGCGAACCGGTCGACGACCTCCCCGTCAGTCTGATCGGGCTCGACAAGTGGCTGCCGGCCGAACGCCTCCTGGCGTTGCGGGCGGCCGGGGCCGGTGTCGAGCTGTGGTCCGCACGCGAGTGGGCCAGGGGATCGCTCCCGGCCGGCGGCATCGGCGACGGCCTCGTGACCGAGATCAGCAGCACCGTCGAGGAGCTGCTCGCGGTCGTCGACCGGCTCGGCGGGCACGGGGCCGTTTCGACGCCGATCGCCGTCGACGTCACCCTGCCCGACGGCACACGGGTGGTGGGTTCCGTCACCGATCACGGCGGGGCGCGTCGCGGCCCCCTCGTCGTCAGCTTCAGCCAACTGAAGGCCAAGCAGCGTCTCGATGCGTGGATCGACCTCATCGCCGCCGTCGCCACCGACCCGGAGCGACCCTGGCAGGCGGCGGCCGTGGGACGCCGTCAGCATCCCACCAAGAAGGACGGCGCCACGAAGACGGCCCACCTGCTGCCGTCCGGCGCCGACCCGGAGGAGCGCCGGCAGCGCGCGGTCGACGCGCTCGTGGTGGTCGTCGATCTGTACCGCCGGGCGCTCCGGGAGCCCCTCCCGTTCTTCCCCGACGTGTCGGCGCTGGTCCACCAGGGGAAGGCGGCGGTCGGCGCGTGGGCGCAAGATCCGAACCGGTTCGACGACAGCAACGACGCCTACAACGACCTCGTGTACGGCCACCTCGATGCGTCGGCGCTCGTGTCCCTGCCCTCCCTCGACCACGACCCGCCCGGCCCCTCGCCGTTCCGGGTGCAGCGGTACGCCGACACCGTCTGGGGCGCCTACGACGCATCCGTCGAGCCGGGGGAGGCCGACCAGCCGTGAGCACCATCCCTCGCTTCGAGCTCCTCGGCGACCTGCCCGAAGGGCGCCATGCCCTGCAGGCCAGCGCCGGCACCGGGAAGACCTACGCCCTGGCCGGGCTGGCCACCCGCTTCGTGGTGGAACAGGGCTGCCCGATCGCGCAGGTGCTCGTCGTCACCTTCACCCGGGCCGCCGCGGCCGAGCTGCGCGACCGGATCCGAGTCCGCCTCCGTGAGGTGGTGGCCACCCTCGACCGGCTCGAGGCCGATCCTGCCGCGTCACCCGACGGCGGCGACGAGCTGCTCGCCCACCTCTGCGCCACCGACCGCGAGGTTCGTCGGTCCCGCGCCGAGGCCGCGCTGGCCGACTTCGACGCCGCCACCATCACCACCATCCACGGCTTCGCCGCCCAGGTCCTCACCACGCTCGGGGCCAGCGCCGCCGTGGATCCCGACGCCGTGCTGGCCGACGACGCCGGGGCCGGGCTCCGGGAGGTCGCGGTCGACGTGTACCTCGCCGCTTCCCTCACCCACCGGTCGACCCCCGAGGTGCTCCCCAAGTTCGACGATGTCGTGGCCCGCGCCCGGCAGGTGGCCGGCAACCCGGGCATCCGCGTGGTCCCGCCGGCCGCCCCCGAGGTGGTGGGCCCGAAGGCGGCGCTGCACGCCCAGATCGTGGGCGAGGTCATCGCCGCGGCGGAAGGCCGCCGACGCGCCACTGGCGTGCTCTCGTTCGACGACGTCCTCTCTCGCTTGCGCGACGCCGTGGCCGACCCGGCCCACGGCCCGGCCGTCCGGGAGGTGCTGCGGAGTCGCTACACGGTGGCGCTCATCGACGAGTTCCAGGACACCGATCCGGTGCAGTGGGAGATCTTTGCCGCCGTCTTCGGGGCCGCCGGCTCCGGCACCACCCTGGTGTTGGTCGGCGATCCCAAGCAGGCCATCTACGCCTTCCGAGGCGCCGACGTGCACACCTACCTCGACGCCACCCTCGAGCCGGGCACCACGCTGACCAGCCTCGGCTGCAACTGGCGCAGCGACGGCGCGCTGCTCGAGGCCCTCGAGGTGCTTCTCGACGACTGCACCTTCGGCGACGACCGCATCGCCTTCGATCCCGTCGAACCCGCCGAAGCGCACCGCCACCGTGCGCTGCTGTCGCGCGACGGCGAGCCGGTGCCGCCCCTGTCGCTGCGCCTTGCCCTCGGCGACATCGAGCGCAACACCAGGGCACCGCACGAGATTGCGTCCCGGGCCGCCGTCGGCGCCATCACCCACGACCTCGTCGACACGATCCGTGACCTCCTCGAACAGGCCGAGATCCCGACCGACGGCGGGCACCGCCCCGCCCGCCCCGACGACATCGCCGTCCTGATCCACGGCAACGCCGAGGGCCCCATCGTGCGCGACGCGCTCCGACACGCCGGCATCCCTGCCGTCATCGCCCGCGGCGACAACGTGCTCCAGTCCCCGGCGGGGGCCCAATGGCGCTGGCTGCTCGAGGGGCTCGCCATGCCGTCGCACCCACCCCGGGCCCGCACCGCCGCGCTGTCCTGGTTCTTCGGGTGGACGCCCGAGCAGCTCGCCTCGGCCTCCGACGCCGAGGTCGGCGCCGTGCAGGAGCAGCTCGCCCGTTGGGGCGACACGCTGGTCAACCGCGGGGTCAGCGAGCTGTTGGCCGAGGTGTGGGCCGCCGGGGTCGTGGCCCGGGTGCTGGGCACCGAGCACGGCGAGCGCGACATGACCGACCTCGACCACATCGCCGAGCTCCTGGCCGGCATGGCGCCGCCCAAGGTCGGCCCGTCGGGGCTCCTCGCCGTGTTCGACCGGATCGGATCGGTCCGGTCCAATGACGCCGAGCTCGACCTCACCGCCCGACGGGTGGAGTCGGAGGCCGACGCGGTCCAGATCCTCACCGTCTACACGAGCAAGGGGCTCGAGTTCCCCATCGTGTGCTGCCCCTTCCTGTGGCGAGGCACCGGCGCCAAGCCGCAAGGGGTCGTGTTCCACGATCCGGACACCGGTCGTCGCACGATCGACGTCGCCTCGTCCGAACCATGGCCCGACAAGGAGGCAGCGTCCGAGCGCAAACGCCGGGCCGACGAGGAGGCCGTCGGGCAGAACCTCCGGGTGCTCTACGTCGCCCTCACCCGGGCCCGGCACCACCTCGTGGTCTGGTGGACCCGTGCCCAGGACAGCGACCGCACCGCTCTGGCGCGGGTGCTGTTCGCCCGCGACGGCCGCGCCGTCGATCCCCAGCGTTTCGCCGCCCCGAAGGTCGACCTCCCGCCCGACGAGGCCGCCCTCGACCAGCTGGCGCCGCTGCTCGCGGCCGCGGGTGGCCGCATCGTCGGCACCGTGATCGGGGCACCGGCCGGTCCCGTTCGGCCCTGGGAGCGGGGCGAGGCACCGGGCGAGCAGGCGCTCGAGCTCGCCACCCTCGGCCGCGTCCCGGACCGCCACCGGTCTCGGTGGTCGTTCACCACGATCAGCAATCTGCCCGGGCGGGCGCCGCTCGACCCGGTCGACCACACCCTCGGCGATCAGGGCGCCGACGACGAGTCGCCCGTCGGTCCCGACGCCGCGCTGGCCGCGGCCGAGATCGACCTGCCGCCGGCGGGGGTCGGGCCCGGCGTCGGGGGGGCCGGCACTGCGGACCTCCGGTCGCCGTGGGACGGCATCCGGGGCGGCGCCGACGTCGGCACCTTCGTGCACGCCGTGCTCGAGTCGGTCGACTTCGCCGCGCCCGACCTCGAGGCCGAGGTGCGGGCCGCCGTGCTCGCGCCCCGGCGGGGCGCGGGCTTCGGGGGCGACCACGAGCAGCTCGTCAGCGCGCTGCTGGCGTCATTGGCCACGCCCGTCGGTCCCCTCGCCGAGGGGCGCTCCCTCGCCGGGTTGGCCCGGGCCGACCGGCTCGACGAGCTCACCTTCGACCTGCCCATCGGCGAGGCCGGCCGCCTGCCCTCCGTCACCGTGCTCGGCGCCCTCGTCGGCGCCCACCTTCCCGCCGGGGATCCGCTCCACCCCTGGACCGAGCGCCTCCGCACGGCCGGCTCACCCCTGGCCCTCGGCGGCCACCTGACCGGCGCCGTCGATCTCGTATGGCGGGTCCGGTCGGGGTCGGGGCCCGCCCGCTTCCTCGTGGTCGACTACAAGACCAACACCCTCGGCCCCTGGGATGTGCCCCAGACCCTCGACGCCTACGGCCCCGATGCGCTCGTCGGGGCGATGGTGCACAACAACTACCCGATGCAGGCGCTGCTCTACAGCGTCGCGCTCCACCGGTACCTCCGGTGGCGGGTGCCCGGCTACGACCCGGCCGTCCACCTCGGCGGGGTGCTCTACCTCTTCCTCCGCGGGATGGGCGGGCCGGCCACGCCGGCCGTCGGCGGCGTGGCCCACGGCGTGTTCTCGTGGCGGCCCCCGGCCGCGCTGGTGGTCGCCCTGAGTGACCTGTTGCACGGGGTGGGGGAGGCCCGATGAGTGCATCCCCTCCGTTCGTGCCCGACCGTGTGGCCGGCCTCGCCCCCTTCGTGGCGGCGGGCGTGTTCGACGCCGCCGATGTCCACGTCGCCGCCGCCCTCGCCGGTGCTGTCCCCGGCCTCGCCGACGCTGTCGTGCTGGCCGCCGCCCTCGCCGTGCGGGCCACCCGCACCAGTCACGTGTGCGTCGTGTTGGCCGACGTGCCCCACGGTCTGGTGGTCGCCGACCGCACCGAGACCGTGGATGGCACCGACCGCGTGGATGGCGATGGCCCTGCCCCGGCGCTGGCCGATCCCGCCGCCGATCCGGCGGCTCGGCCCACGCTCGACGACCTGCCGTGGCCGGCGGCCGACGCGTGGGACGCCGCGCTGCGATCGTCGCCGGCGGTCGCGGTGGTCGACCCGTCCTCGGGCGAGCCGAGGGCCGGCGTGATCGATGGCGTGGTGCGGCCCCTCGTCTACGACGGCGCCCGCGTCTACCTCGAGCGCTACTGGCGGTTCGAGCGGGCGGTCGGCGACGACCTCCTGCACCGGGCGGCCACCGTCGACCCGACGCCGGTCGACCCGACCGTCGTCGCCCTCCTCGACGCGCTGTTCCCGGCCGGCGGTGCCGGCAGATCGGGTCCCGACCGGCAGCGGCAGGCGGCCGAGGCGGCCCTGCGGCGGATGCTCGTCGTCGTGGCCGGCGGGCCGGGCACGGGCAAGACCCACACCGTGGCTCGGGTGCTCGCCGCCCTCCACGCCCAAGCCGAGGCCACCGGGCGCCCGCCCGCGATCGCGCTCGCCGCGCCCACCGGCAAGGCCGCCGACCGCATGACCGAGGCCGTGCGCGACGCCATCGCCTCGGCCCCGCTGCCGCCCGACCTGGCCGACGCCATGCGCCAGGCCGAGGCCACCACACTGCACCGCCTGCTCGGCTGGCTGCCCGGCACCGAGTTCCGGCACCATCGGGGCAACCCGCTCAGCGCGGACGTCGTGGTGGTCGACGAGGCGTCGATGGTGCCCCTCGCCCTCATGGCCCGCCTCCTCGCCGCCGTGCGGCCCGACGCCCGGCTGGTGCTCGTGGGCGACCCGTTCCAGCTGGCCAGCATCGACGCCGGCACCGTCCTGGCCGACGTCGTCGGCGTGGGCCGGACCGCCCCTGCGGCCCCGCCCACGCCGACGAGCGGGGCGAGCCTGGCCGCGGCGGCCGACGCTCTCGACGCCACGTCCGAGCCCCTCGCCGGCTGTGTCACCCGGCTCGAGCGGGTCCACCGCTTCGGGGCCGATTCGGGCATCGCCCTCCTGGCCGACGCCGTCCGGTCGGGCGACGCCGACGCCGCCCTCGCCGTGCTGCGGTCGGGCCGCGGCGACGTGGGCTGGGTCGACCCGGCCGACGGCCCGGCGGTCGACGCCCTCGGCCGTGCGGTGGCCGCCGCCGCCACGGTGATGGTCCGGGCCGCCCTCGACGGCGACGCCGTGGCGGGCCTGGCCGCGGCGTCGGCGGTGAAGGTGCTGGCCGCCACCCACCGGCGGGCCTTCGGCACCGACGACTGGCGCCGACGCATCGAGGCCGGCGTGGCGGCGGCCGAGCCCCGGCTCCGCCTGGCCCGGCGCTGGTACCCCGGCCGGCCGGTGCTGGTCACCAGGAACGACTACAGCAACCGGCTCACCAACGGCACCACCGGTCTCGTCGTAGCCCTCCCGCAGGGCACCGCGGTGGCCTTCCCGGACGCCTCGTCCGAGGGTGGCGTGCGGCTGCTGCAGCCGTCGCAGATCGCCGACGTCGAGACGTGGTGGGCGATGACCATCCACAAGAGCCAGGGGTCGGAGTTCGACCACGCCGTGGTGTCCCTGCCGGTGCACCAGTCGCCGCTCCTCACGCGGGAGCTGCTCTACACCGGGGTGACACGCGCCCGGCACCGCATCACGCTGGTCGGCTCCGAGGCCGCCGTCCGCGCCGCGATCGCCCGCCCGGTCACCCGGGCCTCCGGCCTCGGCGCCCGCCTCTGGCCCGACTGACGGTCCTCGTTCCCTGGGGCTGCGTTCTTGTGGCGGCCGGTTCCTGTGGGTGCGCAATGCATCGCGACGCGATGCATTGCGCACCCACAGAGAAGGGGCTGGCGTCAGTGGGGGAGGGCGGCGGCCACGGTGCGGGCGACGTCGCGGAGGCGGTCGTCGCCGATCGCGTCGAGCGCCGCGTCGTCGAGCTCGTCGGCGAACGAGAGGCGCTCGCGCTCGGGGGCGGGGACGGCGGCGGGGGACCAGGCCGAGTGCAGCACCAGCGGCACGCACTCGCGGCGGCTCCCCATGAGCGTCGCCACCGGACCGCGGCCGACGTCGGCGGCGTCGAAGCACTCGATGCGGATGCCGTCGTCGGAGAGCACCGGGCAGATCACGTACCCGTCGTGGCCCCCGGGGTCGGTCCCGGCGTAGCGGCTGCGGGCGGGGTCGGTGCCGGCGTGGCGTGGCGCGAACGCCGGCGAGGTCGGCATGTCGCCGAGCGACGGGAACTCGAAACGGGCGTGGAGGTCGAGGCCGTCGCGGCGCCACGACGCCAGTGAGGCCGGCGTCTCGGCTCCCGGCAGCAGCGAGCGGTCGACACGGTCGCCGTAGGCGGCGAGCATCCGCTGGGTCACGTTGTGGGGACGGAAGCCCTGGTAGGCGACGTGGTGCAGCGTGGGGGCGGTCATCCCCTCGGTCGACCAGTCCATGGCCGAGAGCTGCAGGTTCCAGGTCCACTCGTGGCGCCGGATCACCTCCCGGGTGGCGGTGCCGGTGCGGGGATCGAACGTGACCTCGGAGATGGAGCTCGGCCCCATGCCCCAGTTGTAGAGGCCGACGTGGGCTGGATCGACGGGCTGGCCGAACAGGTCCACGTCGTCGGCCCGCACGCTCCACCCGAGATCGAGGCGGTCCTGGTGCTCGAACACCGCCCGCACCCGTCCGTCGCTGTCGTCGTACACGGCGTAGTAGTGGCCGGTGGTCGGGGCGAGGGGGAAGGGGATGGGCGTGATCTCGGTGCCCGGCGCCGCGGCCTCGAGGTCGTCCTTGCGGACCAGGTAGAGCGTCACCTCGTCGTCGATGGTGACGGTGCGCACGCCCGTGGACATCTCACCCGGGTCGGCCTTGAAGTTGCCGCTGTCGGACAGGAGCAGCCAGTCACGGGTCTGGGAGATCGTGTGCATCGATCCCCGCACGACCGCGCCGCTGATCGGCCACACGTCGACGGTGGTGCCGTCGCCGCGGTAGCGGACCACCGAGGCGGTGAGCGCCAGCTCGCCACCGGCCGCCATCGAGGCGAAGTCGGGGAGGAGCTTCACCGTCCACAGGCAGTCGCGGTCCGGATCGATGACGGGGTGGGCGCTCGAGAAGTAGAAGGGGAGCGGCGCGGCCGAGGGCAGGAACGGGTCGCCCCACGTCGATCGGCTGCCCACCTCGCCGAGGAAGCCCATCGTGACCGGGTCGAGCTCGGCCGGGCGGCCCACGTCCCAGGTGGCGAAGAGTCGGTCGCCCCACGGCAGCGGCGCCGTGTTGACCATGTTGGGGCTGCCGAAGGCCGAGCCGTAGCCGGTGGCCGTCATGTGGAACGCCTCGGGGGCGAGGGCGTGGAGGCGCTGGGCCGGGGCGTCGATGGTGGTGGCCCGCCACGCCCACCGGTCGGACGGCGCACCGAAGGTGCCGGGCTGGAGCGACAGCCGGATCATCACGCCGAAGCCGAACAGGGCATAGGAGAGCTCGGGGCTGCCGGCCGGCGCGCTGATCCACACCTCGCCGGTGCAGTCCTCGGGCCAGGCGCCGGCCACCAGCTCGAAGTCGATGTCGCCGTGGGCGGCGGTGGTCAGGGTGCGCGGGAGCGGCATCGGGTCCTCCTCGTTCCGGTGGTGAACGATGTTAACCCAATGGCGTCGTCGGTGGCGGAGGGGCCCGGAGCGCCGAGGGGCCGGAGGGCGCTAGCCCCAGGAGATGGGCAGGTGGTCGTAGCCCCGCACGTTGCCCGAGTGGATCCGGCTGATGCCGTCGGCGTCGACGTCGTAGGCGCCGAAGCGGTCGAGGATGTCCTCGAGGGCGATGCGGGTCTCGAGCCGGGCGAGGGCGGCGCCGAGGCACACGTGCACGCCGTGGCCGAACGACAGGTGCAGCTTCTTCTCCCGCCGGATGTCGAACTCGTCGGGGCGGTCCCAGAAGCGCTCGTCGCGGTTGCCCGAGCCGAGCAGCAGCAGCACCTTCTCGTCGGCCGGGATGGTGACGCCGTGGCGGGTGACGTCACGGGTGGTGGTGCGGGCCATCAACTGGGTCGAGCCCTCGTAGCGCAACACCTCCTCCACCGCGTCGGCGCAGAGCGAGGGGTCGTCGAGGAGGAGTTGGCGCTGGTCGGGATTGCGCCAGAGCCAGTAGGTGGCGTTGCCGATGAGCTTGGTGGTGGTCTCGTTGCCGGCGATCACGAGGAGGAAGCAGAAGGCGACGACGTCCTTGTCGGTCAACCGCTCGCCGTCGACCTCGGCCGTGACCAGGGCCGAGAGCAGGTCGTCGAGCGGCCGGGCCTGCTTCTCCACCACGATGGCGCTGAAGTACTCGAAGAGCTGGATGGCGGCATCGATGCCGTCGGCGGTGACGTCGGGGCTGCCCTCCTCGCGGTGGATCATGGCGTCGGACCAGCCGCGGAGCATGTCCTGGTCGGGTTCGGGCACCCCCAGCATCGTGGAGATCACGTCCATGGGGAGCCGGGCCGAGTACTCGGCGATGATGTCGCCGCTCGTGCGTCCGTCGAAGGCGCTGAGGTAGCGGGCCGACAGCGCCCGGATGCTCGGTTCGAGATCGGCGATGCGGCGAGGGGTGAAGGTGCGGCTGATGAGCCGGCGCATGGCCGTGTGCTCGGGCGGATCCATGGTGATCATCATCGGGAGCGGGCTGCGGGGCTCGAGGGTGATGCCGTGGCGGGAGCAGTAGGTGTCGTAGTCGTGGAGGGCGTCGAGCACGTCGTCGTAGCGGGACAGCGCCCAGAAGCCGAGCTCCTCGTTGTGGTACACGGGCGCCTCGTCGCGGAGGCGCCGGTAGAAGGGGAACGGGTCGTCGTGCACCTCGTGGGCGTACGGGTTGAACACGAGCGGGTCGGTGTGCGTGGCGGTGGTCATGGCACTCCTCTGGGCTCCCGGGGCACGGCGGTCGGTCGACTGAGCCCACTGTACACAGTTCTGAACCAAGGTTCACTTCTCTGAACTATGACTCGACATCAGGGGCGCGGAGGTCCTACATTGGTCCCGACCGAGCCGCGCCGAAGGAGCCCGCATGCAGCCCGAAGACATGATCCTCGTGAGCGTCGACGACCACGTGGTGGAGCCGCCGGACCTGTTCGAGGGTCGGCTCCCGGCCCAGTACGCCGACCGCGTCCCCTATGTGCGGAGGAAGTCGAGCGGGGTCGACGTGTGGATGTACGAGGGGCAGCAGATCGCCAACCTCGCCATCAACGCCGTGGCCGGTCGTCCCAAGGAGGAGTACGGGATCGACCCCACCAGCTACGACGACATCCGCAAGGGCTGCTGGGACGTCCACGAGCGGGTGAAGGACATGAGCGCGGCCGGCGTGCTCGGCTCGATGTGCTTCCCGTCCTTCCCCGGTTTCTGCGGCCGGCTCTTCGCCACCTCGGAGGACAAGGACTACGCCGCCGCCGTGCTGCGGGCCTACAACGACTGGCACATCGACGAGTGGTGCGGCAGCTACCCCGACCGCTTCATGCCGCTGGCCCTGCCGGCGATGTGGAGCGCGGAGGAGACGGCGGCAGAGGTGCGGCGGGTGGCCGAGAAGGGCTGCCACGCCCTCACCTTCTCGGAGAACCCGGCCGTGCTCGGCTACCCGTCCCTCCACGACACCTACTGGGACCCGGTGTGGGCAGCCTGCGCCGACACCGGCACCGTGCCCTGCATGCACATCGGGTCGTCGTCCCAGCTGGTGGTCACCGCGCCCGACGCGCCGGCCGACGTGATGATCACCCTCCAGCCGCTCAACCTGGTGCAGTGCGCCACCGACCTGGTGTGGTCGGGCATCTTCCTGCGCTTCCCCTCGCTGAAGATCGCGCTCTCCGAGGGCGGCATCGGGTGGATCCCCTACTTCCTCGAGCGCATCGACCGGACCTACGACCGGCACCGGGCCTGGACGGGGCAGGACCTGAAGGGCCAGCTGCCCAGCCAGATCTTCAAGGACCATGTGATCACCTGCTTCATCTCCGACGGGGCCGGGATCCGCAACCGCCACGACATCGGCGTGGACATCATCACCTGGGAGATGGACTACCCCCATTCGGATGCGGCGTGGCCCCGTGCCGCCGAGGAGGTCTGGGACGAGATCGGCGACCTGCCCGACGCCGAGATCGACGCCATCACCCACGGCAACGCCATGCGGCTGTTCGACTTCGACCCCTTCGCCGTCCGGCCCCGCGAGCAGTGCACGGTCGGGGCCCTGCGGGCCGAGGCCGCCGACCACGACGTCACCATCCGCTCGTCGGGCCAGGTCATGCGCGAAGGCCCGCTGACCGCCGCCGCCATCCAGGCCAAGGCCACCGCCTGACCCGACACCCCCGCCCTCCCGGCCGGGGTGTCACCCCGCGCAGGTCGGGCCCAGGTGGGCGTCGAGGAAGGCCACGAGCTCGTCGGCGTAGGGGCCCGGGCCGCTCCACTGCGGGTCGAGGTGGTCCACGCCGTGGTGCAGGACCAGCGAGGTCGGGCCGGCCGAGGTCGCGGCGGCCAGCACGGCCCGGCTCTGCTCGACCGGCACGATGTCGTCGGCGTCGCCGGCCACCACGAGGAGCGGGCCCCGCACCGTGCCGATGCGGTCGATGGTGCGGAACTGCTCGTGGACGAGGAGGCCGGTGGGGTAGATCCGCACCCGGACGGCGGCGGCGTCGGCCACGGAGGTGAACGGGGAGCGGAGGACGAGGGCCGCGGGCGGCCGCTCGGTGGCCAGCCGGGTGGCCACGCCGGTGCCGAGCGATTCCCCGACGTAGGCCACCCGGGCCGGATCCACGTCCGGTCGGGCGGCGAGGTGCGCGACCGCCGCCCGGGCGTCGGCGGCCATGCCGTCGTCGGTGGGCCGGCCGGGGTTCCCGCCGTAGCCGCGGTAGTCGGTCAGGAGCACCACGTAGCCGCGGCCGGCGAGCACGGTGGCGAGGGCGGCCAGGTTCGACCGGTCGCCGGCGGCGCCGTGGAAGAGGGCCACGGCGGCGCGGCGGCAGGCCGGCACCGACCGGGGCCCGGTCGGGATCTCCCACACGCGGAGGACGAGGCCGTCGTCGGTGGTGACCGTCACCTCCTCACCGCCCACCAGCACCGCGCCGACCGGCGGGGCCGGGCCGCCGGTCAGGAAGATGATCCGGTCCTGGGAGAGGGTCAACGTGGCGCCAGCGGCCAGGTAGGCGACGACGGCGACGACACCGATCCGGCCGAGCACTCGCTTCCATCGGCGGGTCGGGCGGCGTTCCACGGGCCCACCGTGGGGCCGGCCGGGGGCGAAGGCAAGCGATCTCCGCTGGGCCGCCGTGACCTGCACCGGATCTGCACGGGTCGGGCTGCCGGCGGCGGCGGTCGGGGCGGTGGTGGCGCTAGCTGCGGGGGATGTCGGCCCAGGCCGCGCCCCGCCATGGATCGGGTTCGCGGGGCAGGCCGAGCACCTGCTCGCCGATGGTGTTCTTCTGCACCTCGGTGGTGCCGCCCTCGATGGTGTTGGCCCGGCTGCGCAGGAACCCGAAGACCAGCCGGTGGCTGTCGTCGTCGCCGGGCTCGTGGGCGAGGGAGGTGAGGCCGGCCACGTCGACCCACGCCTCCTGCAGCGCGACGTTGTGGCGCGTCTGGAGCAGCTTGCCCACCGAGCTCTCCGGCCCGGGTGGCCGGCCGGCCTTGCGCTGCCCCCGCGCCCGCAGGTTCGTCCACGAGAGGGTCTGCTTCTGGGACCAGAGCTGCATCAGCCGCTGCCGGACGAGCGGATCGGCCCAGGCCGGGCTCGGGCCCTCCTTGGCCCGGGCGATGAGGCGTTCCACCGAGCGCCCCCCGAGGTTGTCGACCCCGGCGCCCGAGCCCGCGCCCGAGATCATCTGGCGCTCGCCCGAGAGGGTGGTGCGGGCCACCCGCCAGCCCTCGTCGACCGGGCCGATGCGGTCGGCGTCGGGGACGACGGCGTCGTCGAGGAACACCTCGTTGAACTCGGTGTCGCCGTTGATCTGGCGGAGCGAGCGCACGTCCACGCCGGGCTGGCGGAGGTCGATGGCGAAGTAGGTGATCCCCTCGCGCTTGGGTTTGGCCGGGTCGGTGCGGGCCAGCAGCATGCCCATCTCGGAGTGGTGGGCCCAGGTGCTCCACACCTTCTGGCCCGTCACCAGCCAGCGGTCGGGGTGGGCGGGGTCGCGCACGGCGCGGGTGGCCAGCGACGGCAGATCGCTGCCGGCGCCCGGTTCGCTGAACAGCTGGCACCACCGCTCCTCGTTGCGGACGATGCGGGGCAGGAAGCGGGCCTTCTGCTCGTCGGTGCCCCATTGCAGCAGGGTGGTCCCGGCCAGGTTGATGCCGAGGATGTTGAGCCGGCCCAGGTTGTAGGGCGCGAGGACCTCCTCGATGGCGCGGGCCAGCGGGGTGCCCACCCCGAGCCCGCCATACTCGCGGGGCCACATGGCCACGGCCAGGCCCGAATCGGCGAAGGCCGGATACCAGGCCTCGTAGGCGGCGCGGGGCCGCACCTCGCGCAGGGCGACCACGCCGCCGCGCTCGGCCGCGGCGCGCCATTCTTTCGGCATCGCGGCGCGGAGCCAGTCGCGCACGACGTCCTGGGCCACGGCTGGCTCGGTGCCGGCGTCGATGGGTACCCGGCGGGCCAGCCAGGAGGCGAGGTCGATCGGGGACGGGGTGCTCACGTCGGGGCTCCGGGGTCGGGCGGGCCGGCGGGGGCGGTCGGGAGCAGGTCCCGGCGGACCACCTTGCCGACGTCGTTGCGGGGGAGGGCGGCGATGGTCTCGTAGCGGACCGGCACCTTGTAGGCGGCCAGCGCGTCGCGGCAGTGCGCGTCGAGCACCTCGGGGGACGGGGGGCTCGACGGGTCGGCGGGGACGACGAAGGCCCACGGCACCTGACCGAGCCGCTCGTCGGGCGCGCCGACCACGGCCGCGTCGGCCACGGCGGGGTGCCGGCGCAGCACCTCCTCGACGTCGTCGGGCCACACCTTCATCCCGCCCCGGTTGATGAGATCGGACACCCGCCCCGTGATCCAGACGAACCCGTCGTCGTCGATGCGGGCGATGTCGCCGGTGCGGAGGTGGCCGTCGGGCCGGGTCCGGTCGGCCAGCGCCGGGTCGTGGTCGGGCGTGATCATCGACGGGGCCCGGACGCAGAGCTCGCCCTGGCCTCCTTCGTCGGGCTCGAGGATGTAGGCCGACACGCCGGGATGGGGCCGTCCGACGGCGCCGAGCTTGGTGGCCCCGAAGGCTCGGGTGTCGGCCGCCGTCCACCCGATCACCTCGCCGCCGAGCTCGGTCTGCCCGTAGGCGTTGAGCACGGTGACGCCGAAGCGTTCGTGGAAGCGCCTCGCCTGATGGACCGACAGCGGGGCGGTGATCGACCGCACCATGCGGAGCGGCGCCAGGTCGGTGACGGTGGGATCGTCGTTCAGCGCCGTCATCATGGCCGGGGCGAGCACCGTGCTCTTGATGCCGTGGTCCCGCACCGCGGCGGCGAAGCCGGCGGTGGTGAACGGATCGAGGAGGACGACGGGGTTGCCGGCCCGGAAGGCGAACAGCACCTGGTAGATGCCGGCCCACAGGCACAGCGGGACCGGCACGAGGTTCGGCACGGGTGGCCGATCCGGATCGGGGCCGGGCGCGGCGTCGGGTCCGCGGAGGGAACGAAGGACGGTGTCGATGCCGTTGAGGACGTTGGCGTGCGACAGCTCCACGGGTTTGGGGGCGCCGGTCGTGCCCGAGGTGGTGAGCACCAGGGCGATGTCGCCGGCGGAGCGATCCCGGTCCGCCGGCGACGACGCCGGGCTCGGGACGCGGCTCGCCGTCCATGTGCCCGCGGGGGTGGGCGTGAGGGCGAGGGTGGCGCCGGCCCGTTCGACGTGGGCCCGACGCTCGCCCGGGGTGAGACGGGGATTGACGGGCACGGCGACCCGTCCCGCCTGCCACACCCCGAACAGCGCGGCGACGAACGCGGCGGAGCCGGGGGCCTCGATGGCGACCCGCTCGCAGTCGCCGCCCGGATCGGCGGTCGCGATCGTGGCGGCGGCTTCCGCGGCCGCGGCCACGACCTCGGTGAAGGTCCACGACACGCCCGTCAACGGGTCGAACACGGCGGGTCGATCGCCCGCCGGCGCGGCGGGCAGCGCGGCCAGGACCCCCAGAGGGCCTGGTTCTGAACCGTCGTTCACAATTGTGAATCTAGTGTCGACCCGCGCCGGGCGCCATGCGGCGACGGCGAAGGGGCCTCGGCGGGCCGGTTGGCCGGTCGGCCGGTCGGCCGGTCAGATCACCCGGACGGTGACCTTGAACTGCTTGCCCGGCGACCCGTCCTTCTTGGCCGAGCTGAAGGTGACCGTGGCCGAGCCCGGCTGTCCGGCCTTGTACACGCCGACGAGCACGGTGGGCTTGCCCTCGGCCGGGGCCGGATCGGTGCGCAACCCGGTGGCCTGCACCTGCTCGCCGGTGATGTCGGCCTTCCAGGTGAACTCGCCGGCGAGGTCGTTCTCGACGTGGAGCTCGAAGGTGTCGCCGGCCACCACGTCGACGCTGACGTCGGTGGACACGTCGAACGCCTTCACCGTCCCGACCGGCCCGGTGATCGTGGTGCCCGGTGCGGCAGTGGCGGGCGGGGCGGTGGTGGGCGGCGGCTTGCGGGTGGTGGTCGTGCCGGCCCGCGTGGTGACGGTGCCGCCGGAGGGCGGCAGCGTGCCCTCGGCCACGGTGTCGGGTGTGACCGGTTGGCGAGCGCAGGCCACGGCGAGGGTGCCGGCGCCCACGAGGAGGGCGGCGACAGCGGCACGGGCACGGGCGGGGGGCACGGCCGGCACAATACGACGGCGGGCCGTCCGGGGTCGGGCACCGGTCGGGGGCGCCTCGTCCGGGGGGAGGCGCTCGGGCACTACGATGCGTCGCCCCCGACCCGTCGAACGCGAGTGCCGATGCCGCTGCCCACCACCCGAGGGGTCACCACCGTCGTGGCCCACGTGTGGCGCCACCCGTCCAACCGGGGGCAGCGGGTGGCGCGCCTGGTGGGGGTGGTCCGGTTCCAGGTCCGAGCCCGCGTCCGCAAGGCGCCGACGACGATCCGCTTCGGTACCCGGTCACGGCTCGTCGCCCGCCTCGACAACGCGTCGTCGAAGCGGGCGGTGTACTACGCCCGTCCCGATCACGCCGAGATGCGGGCGTGGGAACAGCGCCTCGGGCCGGGTGCGCTGTTCGTCGACGTCGGCGCGAACGTCGGCCTCTACTCGCTGCTGGCCCTCGACGCTGGCGCGGAGGTGATCGCCTGCGAACCGGTGGCGGCGTCCCGCGACCAGCTCGAGGCCAACCTGGCCCTGAACGACTATGCCGCGACCGTGCTCCCCGTCGCCGTCGGTGCGGCGCCCGGGCAGGCCACCATGGCTGGCCCGGACCTGAACCGGATGCACCTCGCCCCGGGGGGGGAGTCGGCTGGATCCCTGTCGGTCGATCGCACGGTGGAGGTGCGGACGCTCGACGACATCCTCGGGTCGCGGGTGGCCGATGGCGTGAAGATCGACGTCGAGGGCGCCGAGCGGCTGGTGCTCGAAGGAGGCCGCGAGGCCCTGGCCGAGCACCGCATCCGTCTCCTGCAGCTGGAGTGGAACCGGTGCTCGGAGTCGCTCCTCGGCGAGGACCGCGCCCCGGTCGTCGAGCTGCTCCGTGCTGCCGGGTACGAGCTGTGTCGGCCCACGGCCGACGGGGATCTGCGGCCCGTGACCGATCTCGACTACGGCCCCGACATGTTCGCCCGACCGGTGGGAGGCGACTGAGGGCTGTGCCAAGATGGTCGGCGTGCGGCCGGCGGTGGTGCTCCTCGTCATGGCCCTGGCCGTCGCCTCGGCGTTCGGGTCGGCTGCGATCAGCGCAGCCCTGCTGCTGCTCGTCGTCGCGCTCGTGGCCGAGGCGTTCCGGCACGAGCTGCGTGGATCCGACCTTCCGAAGGACGCGCTCCTCTTCCTGCCGGTGCTCGGCTGGAAGGCCGCCACCCGGGCCGTCACCACCTCGCCCGCCGAGGCCTTCCGCCTCCACGACGCGTGGTACCGCGCGCCGTACGTGGCCGTGGCCGCCGTGCGGCCCAGGGCGGCCGAGGTACGACGGATCCTCCACGCCCTGTTCGCCAGCCATGCCGCCGTCGCCTTGTGGGCGCTGGGTCAACGGTCGTTCGGGTTGCCGTCGTTCGCCGAGCCGCTCGTCGATGTAGAGTCGCAGCGGTTCCAGGGATTCGCCGGCCATCCGAACAGCTACGCCGGCTCGATCGCCGTCGTCCTGATGGTCGATCTGGCCGTGGGGCTCCTCGCCGACCGCCGCCTCCTCCTCTACATGCCGGCGCTGGGCCTCGGCTCGGTGTTCGCCGGGTCGAGGGGATGGTGGATCGGCGTGGCGGCCGCCTTCGCCCTCCTCCTCGTGTCGACCCGGTCGGCCCGGCTCACCGCCCGGGCGCTGGGGGTGGCGATCCTCGCCGTGCTCGTGACCGTCGCCATCGTCCCCGGCTTGGCGTCGAGGATCGACGCCGGCCTCGATCCCGACCAGAACCAGTACCGCATCCACTTCTGGGAGATCTCGTGGCAGGTCTTCACCGAACACCCCGTGATCGGGGTGGGTGGCGGCATGCTCCCGGCCTACCTCGGCCCCCATGTCGAGCGGGGCGAGATCGACAACGCCGCGCAGGGTCACAGCCTGTACCTGCACGAGCTGGCCGAGGGTGGCGTCCCGGGGCTCGTCCTCGTCGTCGGGCTGCTGGCGTGGTTCCTCGTCAAGCACCTGCGCGCCGGCTGGCGGTCGCCGTCACCGTTGGCCCGGTCGCTGCACGTGGGCGCGGCCATGGTCATCGTGGCGCTGCTGGTGGAAGGCGTCTTCGATCACAACTTCAGCAACGCCGTCGTGTCGGCGCACGTGAGCCTGGTGCTGGGCCTGGCTCAGGGTCACCAGCGCCGTGACGACGACGAGGCCGCTACCATCACCGCCGGCCTCGAGGCGGCACAGGGCGGCCCGACCGATCGACCATGATGACTGAGCGCGACCCCGATGCCCGTGGGCGGATCGAGCGACGGGCGGCCGAAGCGCTCGGGCGTCGCTTCGCCGTGTTCACGTGGTCGTTGGCCGATGCCGTGGCGGTGGTCCTGCAGAACCGGATCGCCACGAGGGGGGCCGTGGCCGTCCCCCTGTCGGCCCCGCCGGCCGTGCTGGAGGGCATCGAGGCCGCGGGCCATGTGGCCCTGCCGGTGTCGACGCACGCGGCGTCGCTGCAGTTCGACCCCGATGCGCTCCGTCGTGCCCTCGACGGGTCGGGGGTGGCGGCGGTCGTGGCGTGGCGGCCGGCCGGGCAACCCCTCGAGCCGGCCCTCGCGGCGGTGCTCGGCGCCGCCTCCGTCCCGGTGTTCGATGCGCTGCCCCGCACGCCCGGTCCGGCCTCGTCGCCGGACGCGGCGATCGGGCCGTCGACCCGGCCGGCGGCGACCTGTCTCGTGGTGGGCGACGGACGGGCACCAGCGGCGGTGGTGGGCACCGATGACGTCGTGTTGGCCGATCTCGTGCGCACCGCTCGCTGCACCGGTCCGGCGCTCGATCGGTGGGCGGCCACCATGCTGGCCAGCCTCCACGAGCACGACGCCCTCGGCGCGGCGCGGTTGGCGGCCGGGCACCGCCTGCTGCTCGACCTCGTGGACGAGCTCCCGCTGGTGGCGTCGGCCCGGGCGGGCGTGACCGGGTGGGGCGGCGCGCCGGAGCTCGTGGTGGCGGGTCAGGACGGCGAGGCTTCGCGACTCCGCACGGTCTTGGCGGCATCGCCGGCCGTCGACGTCGCTCGATGGGCCGACCTGGCACCGCCGGCCTTCGTCGACGCAGCGGTCCACCGGGCGGATCCGGTGGCCGGCGCGGTGTGCCTCCGGTTGCCCATTGCCCCGTCGCCAGCCGAGGTGGAGGCGCTGGCTCAGATCAGGGCCGACGGCACGCGGGGGAGCATCGCCGAGGGTGACGAGCCGGCGCCTCCGCCCGGAGCGCCGCTGCACCGACACCGGCGCCTGCACCAGCGGGCCGCCAAGCGCAGCTTCGACCTCCTCGTCGGCACCGGGCTCCTGGTCGTGACCGCTCCCCTGATGGCCGCCGTCGCCTTCGTCGTCTGGCTCGTGGACGGCTCGCCGGTCGTGTTCCGCCAGGTCCGGGTGGGCCGCCACGGCGTGCCGTTCGAGATGCTCAAGTTCCGCACGATGGAGGTGGAGGCCGACGAGCGGCTGGGTCAGCTCCTCGACCGCAACCAGCGCGCCGGGCCCCTGTTCAAGCTCGACGTCGACCCTCGCGTCACCGCCCTCGGTCGGATCCTCCGGCGCTGCAGCCTCGACGAGCTCCCGCAGTTGATCAACGTGGTCAACGGCACCATGAGCCTCGTCGGTCCACGGCCGGCGCTCCCGCGCGAGCGCGTGGCCTTTCCGAGCGAGCTGGTGCGGCGCGAGTGCGTCCGTCCGGGCATGACGGGGCTCTGGCAGGTGCAGTCCCGTGACGACGCGTCGTTCGAGCGCTACGCCGAGCTCGATCTCGACTATGTCGATCATCACGACTTGGCCCGCGATGTGCGGATCCTGGCCCAAACCCCGGCGGCGGTGTATCGCACCGCGCGCCGCCGTGCCTTCGCCGGCCCGCACTGGCCCGGGTGACCGTGCGCTCCGCCAAACGGGTGCTGCTGGTGTCGCCCGCGTTCCACGGCTACTGGCGGTCCGTCGCCCGGGCGCTGGCCCACACGGGCTTCGAGCCCGTGCCGTTCGTCTACGACGACGACCGCCGGCTGCGGGCCAAGCTCCGCCGGGCCGCGTCGGTGGAGATCCCGGCCCGGTTCGGTCGGTCGGGCGGGGCGACGCACCTGGCGCGGAGGATGACGGCCGAGGCCCGCCGAGCCCTGGCCGGCGCCCGTCCCGATGCGGTGCTGGCCATCAGGAGCGACGGGTTCCTCGACGACCTCTGGGACGACATCGCCGACCGTGGCCTCCCCTCCACCCTGTGGCTCTACGACGAGCTCGCCCGGGTGCCGCACCCGATCGAGCGGCTGACCCGGTTCGCCGAGGTCGCCACCTACTCCCGGGGGGATCACGAGAAGCTCACCGCGAACGGCGTGCAGGCCCGCCATCTCCCGAACGCCTTCGACCCCGACCTCCAGCCGCGAGGACGGTCCACGTCGTCGGTCGTGTTCGTCGGCGCCCGGTACCCGGGCCGTGAGCGCACGATCACGTCCCTGGCCGAGGCGGGGGTCCCGGTGCTCGCGGTTGGGCGAGACTGGTCGCATCATCCCCTCGATCGCCTCCGCACCGGTCAGCTCCACCGTCCCGACGTCCCTTGGCTCCGCGACGTCGACCGCAGCGAGGCCTACGCGTTGATGCAGAGCGCTCCGGCGTGCCTCAACCTCCACGAGCGCCAGGACGGGTTCACGATGCGGACGTTCGAGGCGTGCGGCCTCGGATCGTTGCAGCTCGTCGACCGGCCCGACATCGGTGAGGTGTACGAGCCCGGACGGGAAGTGGTTCCCTTCGCGTCGGACGACGAGCTGGCGGCGCATTGCCGGCGAGCCGTCGACGACCCGGATTGGGCCCGGCGGATCGGCGCGGCGGCGCGAGCCCGCACCCTCGCCGAGCACACCTTCGTGCATCGGGTCGCCGTGCTGGCGGAGGCGTGGCGATGACCCGCGTCGCCATCGTGCACGACTACCTGACGCAGTGCGGCGGCGCCGAGCGGGTCGTGCTGAGCATGCTCGAGGCCTTCCCCGACGCCGAGCTCTACACGTCCGTGTACAACGCCGACACCACCTTCGACGAGTTCCGCCGTCACCGGGTGCACACGCTGCCGCTCCAGTGGGTCGGCGCCTTCCGGCGGCACCATCGCTGGGCGCTGCCGCTCTACCCGTTGGCGTTCGAGCGGCTCGTCGTCGACGCCGACGTGATGATCGCCAGCTCGAGCGGGTGGGCCCACGGCGCTCGTACCACCGGCCGCAAGATCGTGTACTGCTACAACCCGGCCCGGTGGCTGTACCAGACCGACGAGTACATGAGCGAGGACGGTGGCCTGGTGCGCCGGGCCATGTCCTTGGCCCGCCCGGCCTTCCGGTGGTGGGACCGTCGAGCCGCCGACAGCGCCGACCGCTACGTGGCGATCTCCTCCGTGGTGGCCCAACGGGTGGCGTCGAGCTACGGGGTCGGGGCCTCGCTGCTCCCGCCCCCGGTGACCCTCGACGCCGGCGGTCCCGCCGAACGCCCCGACGTGGGGTCCGGTCGGTTCTTCCTGACGGTCAGCCGCCTGCTGCCGTACAAGAACATCGACGCCCTGCTGGACGCCTTCGCCCGCCTGCCCCGGTTGCGGCTGGTGGTGCCCGGCAGCGGGCCCGACGCCGAGCGGCTGGCGCGGCTGGCTCCCGCCAACGTGGTGCTGCTCGGCCACGTCACCGAGCCCCAGCTGCGCTGGCTCTATGCCCACTGCATCGCCCTCGTCTCGGCCTCGGTGGAGGACTTCGGCCTCACGCCGGTCGAGGCGGCCACCTTCGGCCGGCCCTCCGCCGTGCTCCGTCGGGGCGGCTTCGTCGACACCGTCCGCGAGGGGGTCAACGGCGTCTTCTTCGACGCCCCCAGCCCCGCGCTCATCGGCCGTGCCCTCGACCGCATCCTCGACGGGAGCTGGGACGCGGACGCCATCCGCGTGCACGCCGAGGCGTACTCCGAGGAACGGTTCGCGGCGAAGCTCCGGGATCTCGTCGGCCCATGACCGGCACCCGGACCGTGCTGTGGGCGGTGCCCGTCAGCGATCTGGCCGGCGTGGCCCGCCACACGCTCGACGTGCTGGGCCGGGGGGTGCCGGGGTGGGAGGTCGTGCTCCTCGCCCCGGACGGGCCGCTCGTCGATCGCGCGGTCGACCTCGGGGGTGCGGTGGAGGCGGCGGCCTTCGGTCCGCGCTTCGGACTGGCGGCGTCGGTCCGGTCGCTGGCGGCGGCGGTCCGCCGGGTGCGGCCGGCGGTCGTGCACTCCCACCTCGCCTATGCCGATCTGGTGGCCGCGGCCCTGCCCCTCGGCCGGGCGGCGAGGGTGTCGACCGAGCACGGCATCGCCCCCGACGACCGGCTCTTCCACCGCGGGCCGGTCGAGCGGCGGGCGATGGCGCTGGCCCACGCCCTCCGGCTGCGGCGCACAGCGGCGCTGGTCGGGGTCTCCGAAGCCACCCTCGACGCAGTGCGGTCGAAGTGGCACCCCGGTCGGGGCACGACGACCGTGCTGATCCGCAACGGGGTCGACCCCGGTCCGGCCCGGGCGCCGGGGCCCTCGGGGCTGCGCATCGGCGCCCTGGCCCGGTTGGCGCCGGAGAAGGGGCTCCACGACCTGATCGACGCCTTCGCACTCGTCGTTCGGGACCACCCCGCCGCCTCGCTCCGCATCGCCGGGACGGGCCCGGAAGGACCGGCGCTCGCCGCCCGGGCGGCACGACGCGGTGTCGAGTCGTCGGTGGAGCTGTGCGGCCACGTCGAGCCGGCCGAGCTGCTCGGCGAGATCGACGTGCTGGCCCAGCTGTCCCGGTGGGAGAACTGCTCGTACTCGCTCCTCGACGCCCTGGCCGCCGGTCGTGGGGTCGTGGCCACCCGCGTGGGCGGCAACCCCGAGATGCTGCCCGACCGCTGCCTCGTGGCCCTCGGCGATGTCGCCGGTGCCGCCGCCGCTCTCGTGGTGCAGGGCCTCGATCCCGACGCCCGGCCGACCTGGCCCGACGGGTGGCCCGGTGTCGGGGAGATGTGCACCGACCTGGCTGCCCTCTACGACGGCGCCACCGCCCGTCGCACCGTCGGCGGGGCGTGACCCGTGGCGAGGATCGAGCTGCTGGCCAACAACGCGGAGCTCGCCGGTGGCGAGGTCATGCTCGTCCGCCTGGCTCGGGCGGCAGAAGAGCTGGGCCACGACGTCATCGTGGTGGGCCCGACCTACGACGACGGGCTGGGCGCCGCGGTGGCCGGCGCGGGACTGCGGTTCGAACCCGTCTCCGGCGGGGACCGGCCCGCCTACCTGCGGCGGCTGGCCCGCCGCCCGCCCCGGTCGGATACGGACCTGCTGTGGTGCAACGGCGTGGTCCCGGCGCTCGCCACCCGGACGCGGCGACAACGTCGCGTGGTCGAGCTGCACCAGGTGCCCGAGGGCCCGGCCGCCCTGGCCTGGCGGGCCGGGCATCGGCGAGGCGAGACGGTGGTGGTGCCCTCGGCCTTCCTGGCCTCGCGGGTCGCCGGCGCGGTGGTGCTCGAGAACTGGACCGACTCGGTGACGACCGGGGCGCCGTCTCCCCACCCTCCGGTCGCCGGTGCGCCCGTGCGCGTGGGCTACCTCGGGCGGCTCTCGACCGACAAGGGGGTCGACGTGCTGGCCGACGCCCTCGACCGCCTGGAGGGCCGGGCCCCCGGCCGCTTCCGGCTCGTGATCGGTGGCGATGATCGGCTGGTTCCAGCATCGCGGTCGCGTCCGGTGGAGGAACGCCTGGCCTCCTGCCGGGTGGCGCTGGAACGGCTCGGCTGGGTCGGACGAGACGCCTTCTTCTCCTCCGTCGACCTCGTGGTGGTGCCGTCGGTGTGGGACGAGGCCTTCGGGCTGGCCGCGGCCGAGGTGCTCGGTCGGGGCCTGCCGCTCGTGGTGACCGATGCCGGGGCCCTTCCCGAGGTGGTCGGCCCCGACCATCCGTGGGTGGCCCGGCGGGGCGACAGCGGCCATCTCGCCGATGTGATCGAGCGGCAGGCGGCCGAACCGGAACGGGTCGCCCGTTCGGTCGCCGCGGGCCGGGAGCGGTGGGCGGGGCGATTCTCTCCCGATGCCGGGCGGGCGCGCCTGGCCTCGTTCCTGCGCTCGCTCGGGTTGGAGGGGCCGTGAGCACCCTCGGTCCCCTCACGGCCCCGGAGATCGACGCGTTCGTGCGCGACGGCTTCGTGGCCGTCCACCGCGCCTTCCCTCGGGCGGTGGCCGACCAGGCCCGCCAGCTGCTGTGGACCGAGCTCGAGTCCACCGTGCCCGGCCTCGACCGGCGGCGACGCTCCACCTGGACGCACCCGGTCGTGCGGCTCGACGGCAACGGGGCGCCGCCGTTCTTCCGGGCCGTCAACGCGCCCCGGCTGACCGCCGCGCTCGACCAACTGGTCGGGCCGGGCCGGTGGCAGCGCCAGCGGGGCATCGGTCGGTTCCCGATCCGGTTCCCCACCGCCGAGCCGGCCGACGACGGTGGGTGGCACATCGACGCCAGCATCCCGATGGGCGACACCTGGTACGCCGACATCTGCTCCACCAACCGGGCCCTGCTCGCGCTCTTCCTCCTGTCCGACGTGCCGCCCGACGGCGGCGCCACCGAGCTGCGCGTGGGGTCCCACCTCGATGTCGCCCGTCTGTTGGCCCCCCTCGGGGCCCGCGGGATGGATCATGCGGACGTGGCCGAGCGGCTCCCGCACCTCGCCGATCGTCCCACCGCCCTGGCGGCAGGGCGGGCCGGCGATGTCTTCCTGTGCCATCCCTTCCTCGTCCATCGATCCGGTTGGAACCGGCGGGGCACACCCCGGTTCCTGTCGAACTGCGGCATACGCAGCACCGGGCCGCTGCGCCTGGACCCCGCAACGGAGGACGTCACCCCGGTCGAGCGCGCCGTGCACCTCGCCTTGGGTCTCGCCCAGGATCCGGCACTCGTCGGCGACGACACTGGACGGCCCGGCGCCGGAGAAGCCCGACGATAGGCTGCAGCGGTGGGTCATGCCCTTCTGGTCAACCCCTCCTACCACCGCACCTACGGCTCGACCCAGGGCGGGATCGTCTACCCGGTGTATCCGATCCTCAGCTTGGCCGCCATCGGCGGCGCGCTGAAGGAGCGGGGACACTCCTTCTCCATCGTCGACCTCAGCTATCGGCGCTACGACCCCGCCGAGATCCGGCGGGTCATCGAACGCGAGCGGCCGGATGTCGTCGGGGTCACGGCGACGACACCGCTCATGAACCAGGCCCGCGACATCTCCTTCCTGGTCAAGGATGTCGACCCGTCCATCCTCACGATCGCCGGCGGCTCGCACCCGTCGGCCCTGCCGGCGCAGTCGCTCGCCGAGTCGGCCCTCGATCTGGTGGCCACCGGCGAGGCCGACTACGTGCTGGCCGACCTGCTCGACGGTCGGTCCCCGGCGGAGGTCCCGGGCCTGTACCGCCGCGACGGCGAGCGCCTGGTGTCCTCCGGACCGGGTCGGCTCATCGAGGACCTCGACAGCCTGCCGCTGCCGGCGTGGGAGGACTACCCGCCCGAGACCCGGACCACGGCCAGCAAGCTGCTGGCCCGGAACCTCCCCGTCACCAGCATCGAGTTCTCCCGGGGATGCATCTACAGCTGCGACTTCTGCGCCTCCAAGAACACGATGGGGCGGGGCTACCGGAAGAAGTCGCCGGAGCGGTGCGCCGACGAGCTCGAACGGTTGGTCCGCATGGGGTTCCGCGAAGTGATCGTCCACGACGACATCTTCACGACCGACACCAACTGGGCCAAGGAGGTGTGCGAGGAGATCATCCGGCGGAAGGTGGAGATCGCCTGGACCTGCTCCAACGGCATCCGCGTCGACGCCGTCGACACCGAGCTGTTCACCCTGATGCGGCGAGCAGGGTGCTACCGGGTCTACTTCGGCTTCGAGACGGGGAACGAGGACGTGCTGAAGGGGTTCGGCAAGGGGGGCCGGGCGACCCTGGCCCGGGGGGTGGAGGCGGTGGAGCTGGCGCGGTCGGCCGGCCTCGAACCCAACGGGTTCTTCATGGTGGGCCTCATGCCCGACACCGAGGCCTCGATGCGGGACACGATCGACTACGCCAAGCGCGTGCGCCTCGACGCCATGAAGTGCGGGATCTGCGTCCCCTACCCGGGCACCCCGATGTTCCACGCCCTCCACGACGAGGGCCGCATCAAGACCCTCGACTGGGATGCCTACACCGTCTACAACAAGGCCGAGGCCATCTTCGACCACCCCACCCTCCCGTGGCCGTCGATCACGTCGGCGTTCGACCGGTTCTACCGCGAGGTGATCCTGAAGAACCCGCGGTACCTCGGTCGCCGGCTCCGCTACCTGGTCCGCAACGGCGAGCTCAAGGAGAACCTGGGGTTCACGCGGCAGTTCCTGCGGTCGCTGTTCCAGAAGGAGACGGTGGACTCGCCGGAGGCCTACGCCTACGCCGACCGGTGGCGCCCGCTCGACCTCCCGCTCGACGAGCCGCTCACCCTGGTTTCCCCGCTCCGGCCTCGCCGGCGGGGCACGGCGCTGCCCGTGGAGGCCGAGGACCCGGTCGGCTGAACCCGTCGACGGTCGACCCGGGGCCGCGGCGCCGGCACCGTTCCGCTCAGGGGCGCGCCTTCCCGAGCGTGGCCACCCGCCCGGCCCGTCGCCTCCGGTAGGCCCGCGCCGCGTGGGCGAGGGCGTCCATCACGACCGCGACTTTGGGGACCCGGGAGATCTGCCCGCCGTACCGGGTGGGGATGGGGACCTCTTCGACGCGATGCCCCGCGAACACGACCTGGTGGGTGAGCGCGATGTCGAAGTCGAACCCGTCGGACAGCGACTCGACCGGCAAGGCCTCCAGCGCCGAGACCCGATAGGCGCGGAACCCGCTGAACCACTCGGTGAGGTCGGTCCCGGTGAGGGCGTTGAGCAGCCGGCTCAGGATCTTGTTGCCGACGAAGCGGTCGATCGGCATGCCCCCGCGCCGGGCCCCGCCCCGGTCGATCATGCGGGAACCGAACACGGCGTCGGCCCGGCCGTCGACGATGGGCTGGGCGAGATCGGCGATCATCTCCGGTGGGTACTGCCCGTCGCCGTGGAGCAGGACGGCGACGTCGGCTCCCTCACGGGCGGCCCAGGCGAAGCTCGCCTTCTGGTTGCCGCCGTAGCCGAGGTTCCGTTCCTGCCGGCGCACCTTGACGTTGCGGTGGGCGTTGTCCCGGGCCCACTCCTCGGCCAGGCGGTGGGTGCCGTCGGTCGAGGAATCGTCCGAGACGAGGATGATCGGCTCCGTCCCGCAGATGCGTTCGGGGATGCGGGCGAGGAGGGCCGAGATGAACTCCTCCGACTCGTAGGCCACCACGGTGACGGCGATCTGCATCTCGACGGCTCCGATGGGCGCCGGCTCAGGACGCGACCGGTGCGTCCTGCCCATCATCGGGCGAGCCTAGCCGGCGCATCGACGGTGGGGCGCGGGGTCCCCGCAGGCTCCCCGCCGGGTTCGGCCCCTCGTCGAGGAGTCGACGCCCGCCACGTGCACCGTCGGGTCGAGCCCGTCAGCGTCCGTTCGACTACACTCACGGCGGAGAACTCAGGCGGCGGACGATCTGCGCAGGGCCAATGTCACGCCGCCCCGATGGAGAGGGCGAACGATGCGCACCTACCACATGCCCATGCCGTTTGGTTGGTTCCAGGTCGCCTGGAGCGACGAGGTTGCGCCGGGCACGTCGGTACCGATCACGGCCTTCGGCCGCCATCTCGCCGCATGGCGCGACGAGTCCGGGCAGGCCCACGTGTGGGACGCGTTCTGTCCCCACATCGGCGCCCACTTCGGTTACCGGGCCCAGGTGCAGGGCGACACGATCACCTGCGCGCTGCACGGATGGGTCTTCGGTCCGGATGGCACCGTGGTGGACATCCCCTATTCGGATCGCCTCAACAAGAAGGCGTGCGTCCGTACCTACCCCGTGGTGGAGCGCAACGGCCTCCTGATGGCGTGGTACCACCCCACCGATGCCCCCCCGGCGTGGGACATCCCCGAGCTGCCCGAGTTCGGCGACGACTCGGAGTTCTCCGAGGTCTTCCGCCGTTCGTACCACCTCAACTGCCACTGGCAGGAGATCGCCGAGACGCAGGCCGACGCCGCCCACATCCAGGCCCATCTGGTCGAGTACCAGATCGCGATGAACGGGGGCGTGCGGCCCGACAACATCACGATGCCC
>JAKOVR010000169.1 GCA_029782025.1 Actinomycetes bacterium
GTCGGGGTCGTCCTCGGTGCCGTCTACGCCTTCGTGCTCTGGCGGGCCTTCCGCTCGTTGCGCCGGGCCCGCCGGCTGGCCGGGCCCGGCGGCCGCATCGACTGCTCCGGGGACCGGTGCGAGGTGGTGCCGCAGGGCCGGTGACCTGACACGCGTGTCATACACTGCGCGGGCCGTGTCCAGCCCGTCCACCTCCGTGCCCGCGCCCGGCCAGGCGCCGCTCCCGGCCCCCAACGCCGCCGCGCTGCTGCGACGCAACGCCGCCGACCCGGCCATCGCCGGCCGGCCGGCGGTCAAGTTCGGTGCCGAGGTCTGGACCCACGGGGAGTACGTGGCCGAGTGCCACCGGTGGGGCCGGCTCTTCCTGGCCCACCACCGGGACGGGCAGCCCTTCCACGTCGGGCTCCTGCTCGACAACACCCCTGACTACCTCTTCGCGCTGGGCGGGGCCGGGCTGGTCGGCGCCACGATCGTCGGGGTCAACCACACCCGGGTCGGCGAGGCCATGCGGCGCGACATCGCCCACACCGACGTCGAGCTCCTCGTGACCGAGCCCCGCCACCTCGCCGAGGTGCAGCCCGTGGCCGGCGGGCTCCCGTTCGGCGAAGAACGAATCGTCGTCTCCCACCGCTTCGACGATCCGGCCCCGGACGGACAGCCCGTCCCGTCGATCGGGGTCGACCTCGACGCCGCCCTCGCCGCCGCGTCCGGGACCGCGTCGGGCGCCGCGAGCCCGGACCTCGACGCCGGCATCGAGCCCGACGTGTCCACCACCTGGGCCCTCATCTTCACCTCGGGCACCTCGGCCGCGCCCAAGGCCGTGATCTGCTCGCAGCGCCGGCTGCTGCAGACGGGCGCCCGGATGGCCATGCTCCTCGGGCTCGGCCCCGACGACACCGGCTACGTCTGCATGCCGCTGTTCCACTCCAACGCCGTCATGGTGGGGTGGATGCCCTCGCTGGTCACCGGCTGCGCGGTGGGGCTGGCCCGCCGGTTCTCGGCCTCGGGCTGGCTCCCCGACGTGCGCCGCTACGGCGCCACCTACTTCAACTACACGGGCAAGCCGCTGAGCTACATCGTGGCCACCCCCGAGCGCGCCGACGACGCCGACAACCCGGTGCGGGTGGCCTTCGGCAACGAGGGTTCGCCGGACGTGCTGGAACGGTTCTCCACCCGCTTCGGCGTGCAGGTCATCGACGCCTTCGGGGCCACCGAGGGCGGCATCGCCGTCAACCGCGACGCGTCGGCCAAGCCCGGGGCGATGGGGATCGCCGGCGACAACATCATCGTGGTCGACGAGGACGGCGAGCCGTGCCCCGTGGCCGAGTTCGACCTCGACGGTCGGCTCACCAACGCCGACCGGTGCGTCGGCGAGATCGTCAACACCGCCGGGGCCGGGCCCTTCGAGGGCTACTACAACAACCCCGAGGCCACGGCCAAGACCCTGCGCAACGGGTGGTACTGGAGCGGCGACCTCGGCTACCTCGACGCCGAGCGCAACCTCTTCTTCGCCGGACGCAACGCCGACTGGATCCGGGTCGACGGCGAGAACTTCCCCGCCGGCCCCATCGAGGCCGCGCTGGCCACCCACCCCGACGTGGTGATCGCCGCCGTCTACGGCGTGCCCGACGTGAACGCCGGCGACCAGGTCATGGCCGCGCTGGTGCTGCGCGGCGGCGCCACCTTCGACCCCGAGCGGTTCACGGCCTGGGTCGACGGCCTGGCCGACATCGGCGCCAAGTGGCGTCCCCGGTTCGTGCGGGTCACGGCCGAGCTGCCCTCGACCGGGACGAACAAGGTGGTCAAGCGCACCCTCGTCCACCAACAGGTGCGGCGTGACCGGATCGGCGCGGACGACGGGCTCTGGGTGCGCGAGCGCGACGATCCCGTCTACCGCCCCTTCGGCCCGGCCGACGAGGAGGCCCGGCGCGCCGCGTTCGTGGCCGCGGGCCGCGACCGGTTCTGGGACCTGTGAGGTGGACGTGATCGGCGCGGCACCGCCGGGGAGGACCGGCACGACGTGGACCTGAGCTACTCCGACGCCGAACGGGCCTTCGCCGCGGAGGCGCGCGCCTGGCTGGAGGCCGAGCTCGGGTCGGGCCGGCCGTTCCACCGCGTCGAGCCCTTCGCGTCGATCGAAGAGGAGATCGAGTGGGGGCGCCGCTGGCAGGCCCGGCTGGCCGCCGATCGCTGGGTCGGGCTGTGGTGGCCGGCGGCGGTCGGGGGGCGGGGCGCCTCGCCGGTGCAGGTCGCCATCTTCAACATGGAGTACGCCCGGGCCGGCGCCCCCCAGCCCGTGAACCGGGTGGGGATCAACCTCGCCGGCCCCACCCTGCTCGCCCACGGCACCCCCGAACAGCAGGAACGGTGGCTGCCGTCGATCCTCGACGCCTCCGAGATCTGGTGCCAGCTCTTCAGCGAGCCCGACGCCGGCTCCGACCTCGCCTCGCTCACCACCCGGGCCGTCGACACGGGCGAGGGCTGGCTGCTGTCGGGACAGAAGGTCTGGACCAGCTACGCCCAGTTCGCCCGCTGGGGCATCTGCCTGGCCCGCACCGGCCTCGACCCCGACACCCCCAAACACAAGGGCATCTCCTACCTCGTGGTCGACATGACGGCCCCCGGCATCGAGATCCGGCCCCTGCGCGAGATCACCGGGGAGTCGGAGTTCAACGAGGTGTTCCTCGACGAGGTGTTCGTCCCCCGCGACCACCTCGTCGGGACGCTGCACGACGGCTGGCGGGTGGCCAACACCACCCTCGCCCACGAGCGGGGCACCAACTTCCCGTTCAAGGAGCAGGTGGTGCACGAGGTGATGCTCGAGCGGCTCTACCGGGAGGCCGAGGCGCGGGGCCGGCTCGACGTTCCCGAGGTGGCCGACGGCCTGGCCCAGGCCTTCGTCCTGCTCCGGGTGCTCCGGCTCCACAACTGGCGCACGCTCACCCGGCTGGGCCGGGGCGAGGAACCGGGGCCCGAGTCGAGCTGGGTGAAGCTGGCGTGGACCGACATGACCCAGTGGCTGAGCTGGGTCGCCCTCGACGTGCTCGGCGACGACGCGCCGCTGTGGGGCCGGCCGGGAGGCCCGGTCGAGGGCGGCACCCGGGCCGAGCAACGCCAGTGGCTGTGGTCGCAGGCCGCCTCCATCGCCGGGGGGACGAGCGAGGTGCAGCGCACCATCATCGGCGAGCGCATCCTCGGCCTGCCCCGGGCCTTGGGTGCGTAAGGGCGCGCATAGCGCACCCTTACGCAC
>JAKOVR010000182.1 GCA_029782025.1 Actinomycetes bacterium
TCACGCACCGGGAACCGCCAGCTCAACGCCGCCATCCACCGCATCGCCATCACCCAGATGCGCTGCCACGACGACGCCCACGCCTACCTCGAACGACGCATCGCCAACGGCAACACCAAGACCGAAGCGCTGCGAGCCCTCAAGCGACGCCTCTCCGACGTCGTCTACCGCTCCCTGCTCGCAGACACCCAACCCGCAGCCTCAGCGACCCCGCTCGCCGAGGCCGCTTGACATAGGAGCAAAGCGTGTCCACGCTCTACGACCTCGACCGCGACGCCCTCGCCGCCCTCCTGGCCGACGAGCCGCCGTACCGTGTCGATCAGGTGTGGCGCGGGCTCTACGAGCGCGGCGTCGCCGTCGACGGCCTGACCGACGTCCCCCGCGCCCTGCGGGCCACCCTCCACGACCTGGCCCCTCCGGGCCTCCGCGCCGTCACCGAGGCCACGAGCCCCGACGGCACCGTCAAGTGGCTCTTCGCCCTACGGGACGGACGGACGATCGAGACGGTGCTCATGCACTACCCCGACCGGGCCACCGTGTGTGTGAGCACCCAGGCCGGCTGTGCCATGGGCTGCGGGTTCTGCGCCACGGGCCAGGCCGGGTTCGAACGCCACCTGTCCCCCGGGGAGATCGTCGAGCAGGTGGTGGAAGCGCGGCGCCGGGCCGCGCCTCGGCGGCTCAGCAACGTCGTGTTCATGGGGATGGGCGAACCGCTCGCCAACTACGACGCGGTGTGGGCCGCGGTCGAGCGGCTGCACGGTGCCATAGGACTGTCCGCCCGCCACCTGACCGTGAGCACCGTCGGCATCGTGCCCGGGATCGACCGCCTGGCGGGCGAGGCCCTGCCCGTCAACCTCGCCGTGTCGCTCCACGCTGCGAACGACGAGCTGCGCGACGAGCTGGTGCCCATCAACCGTCGGTACCCGCTGGCCGTGCTGGCCGAGGCGTGCCGGCGCTACGTCGAACGCAAGAACCGCCGCTTGTCCTTCGAATGGGCCCTCATCGACGCCACCAACGACCGTCGCCGCGACGCCGAGGAGCTGGCCGCCTTCGCCCGACCGCTGCGGGCCCACGTGAACCTCATCCCGCTCAACCCCACCCCCGGCTGGCCGGCGCGGGGCTCCTCGGCCGGCAAGGTCCGGGCCTTCGCCGACACGTTGCGCACGCTCGGCGTCAACGCGACGGTCCGCCAGAACCGTGGCACGTCGATCGACGCCGCGTGCGGCCAGCTGCGGGCCAGCCACGGCGCCGACACGGCCGGCGGCACCGGCGTTGGTGTCCGGCCCCGCCCTCGTTCCTGACGCGGGCTGGTCATCGCACGAGGACGGTGCGACCGGTCGTCATCCGGATGGCGTGCCAGAGGTGCTCGCCGGGACGCACGCTGGCCCCGTCCCAGACCACCGAGGCCACGACCGTGCCCCCGACCTCGGCCGAGGGGTCGATGACCGATGCGCCGCCCGAGGCGAGCAGGTTGGCGGCGAGGTAGTCGGCCGGCGTCCCGCAGTCCACGAAGGGGCCGTCGAACCGGACGGCCTCGAGTCGGCCCCCCGCGGCCGCCGCCCGCCAACACGTCTCGTAGAGGCCCGCCGGTGCGTCGGGCAGGCCGACCACGTCGGACCACGGCAGCAGCGCGCCGGCGACCCGGGACCGGGGGTGAAAGGCGTGCTCGCCGTGGACGAGGACCCGGACCGTGGCCCCGTCCCATCCGGTCAGGAGCGGCGCCAACGGCGCCTCGCACCAGGCGTCGGCATTGACCACCAGCACGGACCGGCCCTCGATCCAGGGGCGCAGCCGGCCGAGGGCCCCGGCCGTGCCGAGCGGCTCGGCCTCCTCGACCGACAGGTGCACCGGTCGGTCGCCTCGTCCGCCCCGCCGGCCGGCGAGGTGATCGGCGATGCGGCGGGCGTGGTGGTGGGCGTTGACCGCCACCTGGTCGGTCACCGGTGAAAGCCGCTCGAGGGCCAGGTCCACCAGGGCCCGGCCACCGACCGGGCAGAGTGCCTTCGGGCGCTCGAAGGTCAACGGCTGCAACCGGGTGCCGAGACCTGCCGCCAGGACCACCCCGACGATCGATCCCTGCGCGCCGGCCATGGGTCCAGCCTGGCAGACTGACGGGGTGGAGACCCGTCGGTGGGTGAACGCCTCGATGCCCCGGACGCTGGTCGTGGCCACGGTCCTGCTCTATGCGGGAGCGGCGACCGCGGCCGTCCTCGCCGTCCTCGGCCGCAGCTTCCCCGACCTCGTCGCCGCCGCCCTCCTGCTGTCGGCGGCCTACCTCACCGCCAACGCCCGCTCGATCGGGTGGCTGCTCGGCACCGCGGTCAGCCTGATCCAGCTCGCCGCCCCGTTCGCGGCGGTGGGCGCGAACTCGGCCGACAACCTCCGGCCCGGTCTGCTGCTCACCGCCATGCTCCCCGCCGCCACGTTCGCGGCGCTGGTGGTGCCAGCCAGCCGCGACTTCCGGCGGGTGTGGTTCACCTGAACTCGGGGAGCACCCGCTCGCCGAAGAGCCGAAGGGTCTCGGTGTCGGGGTAGTCCGAGCACCAGGGCACGATGCCCCCGCATCCCAGGGCCTGGTACTCGCGGATGCGCTCGCAGACCTGCTCGGGCGTCCCCACCAGGTTGCCGGCCCGCCAGGAGTCGAAGGGCTCGCCCCAGAACGAGCGCGTGCCGCCAGCGACGACCTCCTGCTCGGTCTCGCGGATGAAGATCTCGGGCGACCAGGTCTTGACGATCTCGTCGTAGTCGCGCCCGACTGCGGCGCAATGGCCCCGCAGGACATCGCACTTGTGGGCGAACTCATCGGGCTTGCCCCCGAAGTTGGACCGGTCGGCGTGACGGGCCACGACCCGGAGGGTGAGCTGCTCGCCCCCGCCCCCGATCCAGATCGGCGGTCGGGGCGACTGGACCGGCTTGGGATCGCACTGGGCACCGGCGACCGAGAAGAACCGCCCCTCGTAGGTGGCGTCGGGCTCGGACCACATCAGCTTGACGATCTCCACCGTCTCGCGGAGCATCCGGATCCGGTCCTTGTTGGCGGGGAGGTGCTCGTCGTAGCCGTACGCCCGGTACTCGTGCTCGTACCAGCCGGCACCGATGCCCCAATCGAGCCTGCCCCCGCTCATCACGTCGAGCGACGACGTGATCTTGGCCAGGAGGGCCGGGCTCCGGTAGACGGCGCAGCCCACCATCTGGCCGAGCCGGATGGTGGTGGTCCGCTGGCTGATCGCCGCCATGGTGGTCCAGCACTCGAACACCGCTTCGTGGGCCGGGACGGGCACGTTGTGGAAATGGTCGTACACCCAGAGGGAATCGAATCCCAGCTCCTCGGCCAGGACGGCGATCTCGACCGCCTTGTCCCACTTGCCCAGGGGATCCTCGATCCCTTGGAGCTCCATCTTCCAACCTTGGGGAACGAAGACGCCGAAGATCATGGGCCGCAGGGTAGCGGTGCCGGCCCGGGCCTAGGGTCGGGACCGTGCATCGCCGCACGCTCCCCCCGCTCGCCGCCGCCATCGCCGTGACCCTGGCCGCCCTCCCCGCCTGCACCGGTGCCGAGGCCCCAGCCGAGCGATCGGGCGCGACCGCGGCCCGGCCCGGGGCCACCGTCATCGAGGCCGGCACCACGCCCGGTTCGGGTCCGGGCGGCGCGCCGACGAACGGAACCGACGCGCCGCTGCCGACCCCGCCGGCCTCCGGCGCCACCTCGACGATCGCGTGGCGGCCCTGCGACGGGCTCGAGTGCGGCACGCTGGTCGTGCCCCTCGACCGGTCGCAGCCCGACGGCGAGCACCTGCGACTCAACGTGTACCGCGCCGTGGGCCGGGCCGCCGACGGGCAGCACGGTCCGGTGCTGGTCAACCCCGGCGGCCCCGGCGGGTCCGTGCGGAGCACCGTGATCCGGATCGCCGGGGCGCTCGGGCCGACCTTCTCGGTCTACGGGCTCGACCCTCGCGGCGTGTCCGGTTCCCATGCCCTGACCTGTGATCCGGAGGCCGAGCGAGCCTTCCGCCACGCCGACAGCGCACCGGACTCGACGATCGAGCGCCGTGATCTCGAGGCGAAGGCCCGGGCCGTGGCCGACGCCTGTGCGCGGACGAGCGGTCCGCTCCTCCCCCACATGCGGACCGATGACGTCGTCGACGACCTCGACGACCTGCGGGTGGCGATCGGCGCGGACCGGATCAACTGGTTCGGTCTCTCCTACGGCACGCTGCTCGGCCTCCGCTACGCCGAGCGCCACCCCACCCGCCTCCGAGCCATGGTCCTCGACGGGGTCGTGGATCCTGCGCTGACCCTCGAGGAACTGCTGCGCGACCAGGCCATCGCCCTCCGCGCCGCCGTCGACCGGGCGGCGACCGCGTGTCGAGGGACGCCCCGGTGTCCGGTCGACCCGGCGGCGCGCCTGGCCTCGCTCCGCCAGCGGGTGGAGGTGCGGCCGATCGACGTGCGGGGACGACCGTTCGGCCCGGCCGAGCTCACGTTGGCCACGGTCATGGCCGGCTACGCCCCGAGCCTGATGGACGCGCTGCTCGCCGCCCTCGTCGAGCCCGACGACCTCCGCGCTGCGTCCGCGCTGCTCCGCCTGGCCGACCAGTACAGCGGCACGGGGAGCTTCGGCACCTACCTCGGAGTCGAGTGCACCGACGGTCCGCGACCAACCGACGAGGAGGGCTTCCGCGCCATGGCGGTCCGCCTCGAGGCCACGGCCCCCGGCTTCGGCGCCGCCGTGGCCAACGAGCTCCTGCCCTGCGCCCGATGGGCCGCTCCCGCCGGGCCGCCGCCTCAGCCCGTCGCCGCCCGGGGCGCGCCCACCACCCTCGTGGTCGGCACGACCGGCGACCCGGCCACGCCCTACTCGTACAGCCAGACGGTGGCATCCACCCTCGAGTCCGCCGTGCTGGTCACCTACCGCGGCGAGGGCCACACCGCGTTCGGGAGCTCGGACTGCGTGAGGGAGATCGAGGTGACCTACCTGCGGACGGCGACGCCCCCACCGGCCGGCACCACCTGCCCTGCCCCCTGACGCTCGGCGGGTTGGGGCGACGATCGAGCCGCTCCGTATGCTGCCGGCCGAGACGAGACGGGGGTGCGCCCATGGAGTTCAACATCGCCGAGGTCTTCGAGGCCGTGGCTCGCGTCAACCCGGACCGGGACGCCATCGTCCACGACGGCCGGCGGCGGTCCTACGCCGAGGTCAATGACCGCAGCCGCCGACTGGCGGCGTACCTCCTCCAGCAGGGCCTGGCCGTGCGGGCGGAGCGGGCCGACCTGCACGGCTGGGAGTCCGGGCAGCCGCACCTCGCCCTCTACCTGCACAACTGTGCGGAGTACCTCGAAGGGATGGTCGGGGCCTACAAGGCCCGCGTCGCGCCCTTCAACGTCAACTACCGGTACGTCGAGGAGGAGCTGCGCTACCTCTTCCTCGACAGCGGGGCCGAAGCGGTGGTCTTCCACTCGACGTTCGCGCCGCTGCTCGACACGGTCCGGGGCGACGTCCCCGCCCTGCGGGTCCTGATCCAGGTGGACGACGGCAGCGGGGAACCGTTGCTCCCCGGCGCCGTCTGGTACGAGGACGCGTTGGCGGCGGCCGGCGATGCCGTTCCCGCGGTCGAGCCGTCACCCGACGACCTGTACATCCTCTACACCGGCGGCACCACCGGGATGCCCAAGGGCGTCCTCTGGCGCCAGGCCGACATCTTCCCGGCGGCCCTGGGAGGGCGACAGCTCGGCACCGGCACCGAGTGGCCCGACCTCGAGGCCATCGCCGAGGCCTCCCGCAATGGGGGCGTGAAGTTCATGCCGTCCCCGCCGTTCATGCACGGCGCCGCCCACTGGATGGCCTTCACCGCCTTCACCGGCGGCCACACCGTCGTGCTGCCCAAGGACACCACCGGGCTCGACCCGGTCGACGTCTGGTCGACCATCGAAGCCGAACAGGTGAACATCCTCTTGATCGTCGGCGACGCGTTCGGCCGGCCGCTGCTCGACGAGCTGGCTCGTCACGACTACGACGCCTCGAGCCTCCTGATGGTGGTGAGTGGCGGCGCGGCCCTCAGCGCGCCGGTGAAGAACGCGCTGCTCGAGCGTCTCCCGAACATCGCCGTGCTCGACGGGCTCGGCTCCTCCGAGACGGGACAGCAGGCCTCGCAGGTCACCGGCGCCGGGACAGCCGCCAGCACCGGCACCTTCACGCCGGGCCCCGGGATGTGCATCGTGAGCGAGGACCTCAGCCGGCTCCTCCCCCCGGACGAGGACGGCCTCGGCTGGCTGGCCCAGGAGGGCCGCGTGCCGCTCGGCTACCTCGGCGACGCCGAGAAGACGGCCCGGACGTTCCCGGTGATCGGCGGCGTTCGCTACTCCGTGCCGGGCGACCGGGCCCGGTACACCGGCAACGGCCTCCTCGAGCTCCACGGGCGCGATTCGGTCACCATCAACAGCGGTGGCGAGAAGATCTTCGCCGAAGAGGTGGAGCAGGCCCTGACCAACCACCCCGCCGTGTACGACGTGGTCGTCACCGGGAGGCCGAGCGAGCGCTGGGGCAACGAGGTGGTGGCCGTCGTCCAACTCCGGAGCGGCCAGTCCGCGACCGCCGAGGAGCTGCGCGCCGAGGCCGAGCGCCACATCGCCCGCTACAAGCTCCCCAAGGACGTCGTCTTCGTGGACAAGGTCGTGCGCAGCCCCAGCGGGAAGGCCGACTACCGGTGGGCCAAGCAGGTCGCCACCGGGACGACCGACCGGTGATCGACGGGCCCGCCGGTCACCCGGCCGGCGGGGACGAAGGTGGGGTGCTCGGCCACCCGTGACCCGACCCGCCGAGCGCGGCGGGGGCAGGGGGGCCGGCCGTGGCGATCGGGGCCGGGATCGGCGCCGGGAAGGCCGGGGCGGCCGAATAGCCCGAACCCGGAGGGGGCGGGGGTCCGGCCGCCGACCCGAGGACCGCACCGACCACGGCGGCGTCGTCGTGCAGGTTCACATAGGCGAGCAGATCCCGCACGGTGTGGAGTGCGGCCTGACCGGGGGGCCCGGCCACCGCGAGCTCGTGGGCCAGCACCGCCGTGGCACCCGCCCGGGCCACCCCGATGGCGCCGTACAGCCGGGCGGGTCCGGGCGGCTCGTTCAAGAAGCCCCACGTGACCAGGGCCACCCCCTCGTCACGCCGCCCGCTGGCGACGGCGACGGCGCCCCGCAGGATCTGCGAGCCGACCCGACCCGCGCTGGCGACGACCTGCTGGGCACCGAAGGGGTCACCGCCGAGGACCCGGCACCAGGCCAGCAGCTCGATGCCCTCGAGCTGCGCGTCCGCCGATCGGACCATCGTCATGGACTGGCGCACGAGGTGCTCGGCGACCTGCGGCTGGCCGTGCACGAGGGCCCGGTGCGCCTCGGAGAACGGCGACGCCACCGACTCGGTGGCACCCGTGGGGCGGCCGGCGGCCACGACCTGGCCGACGTTCATCACCAGGAGGAACCCGCCGATCATGGTGAACACGAACTGCCCGGTGACGATGCCCAACGCCACCAGCCCGCCCCCGATGGCCAGCGAGAGCCAGAGGGCGATCTGGCGTCCCCGCTCCTTGAAGCCCATCTCCAGCAGCGAGGCGACGACCTGGCCCCCGTCGAGCGGCAGGACCGGCACCAGGTTGATGACGGCCCAGCCCACGTTGACCCAGACGATCTGGCTGAGCACGGTCGAGGTGGCCACGCTCGGGTTCACCAGCGACCGCTCCACCGCCAGGGCCGGCAGCCCGACGAGCAGGAGGGTGGAGAGCGGTCCGGCCAGGCTCACGACCAGGTGCCGGCCGGGCGAGATGCGTCCCTGCCCGCTGGTGAGGCCACCCAGGCCGACGAGGGCGATGCTGGGGCGGCAGCCGAAGGCCCGGAAGGCCACGGCGTGGCCCAACTCGTGCAGGAGGATCGAGGTGGACGCGATCACCATCCACGACGCGAGGAACCCGACCCCGTGGGCACCGTAGTTGCCCGCGATGCCGAGCACGCCGAGCACGACGACGAAGCCGGGATCCACCCGCACCGGGATCCCGAACAGGTGGAACGTCGGACCGGACCGCATCAGGAGAGCCTACGCCCTGGGGCGGGGAACGGCGCCGCAGCACCCGTCTAGAACAGCTCGATGTCGCCGAGGCGGAGCTCCCACCCGCCGAGGGGTGGGACCGTGGTGCGCTGCAGCGCCCGCCAGGTGAACACGGGCCCTTGGCCGGGGAGGGGCAGCAACCCGCTCGGCGCCGCACCCCCTCTGACGGCGATGGCGTAGTCGGCGCCGGTCTCCGCCAGCACGCACCGGACGAGAGCGCCCCGTTCGCGGGCGTCGTCGTCGGGCACCACGAGGTCGCAGATCGTGGCCTCGACGGCGTCGCCCCTCGACCGCAGACGGAACACCACGAACCCGTCCTCGAGATGGCGCCCCCGACGCAGCACCCGGTACGCCAGCGGTCCATCGGCGTAGCGCCATCCGAAGAACTCCGGCGTGCGGTTCGTGGCCAGGAGCGGACGATCGGCCCTGGCCGCCAATCCGTCGAGCAGGGCCGCGAGGCCCGCGCGGTCGGCCGGCACCGCGGCCGGGCCGAAGACCGCCGCGCCCGCCTCGCCGACATCGGTGGCCATCGACCACTTCCCAGCCGGCACCCTGGCCCGCAGCATGCGGGCCACGCCCGACGGCCGCTGAAGCGCCACACCGACCGGCACCCGTCCGAGGATCTCCCAGCCGAGCTTCAGGTAGCCCGGCCGGCTCTGGTCGTTCGGCGTGTTGAACACGAAGGCAACCCCGGCTGCCGCGAGCGCGTCGACCGCGCCACGGGTCAGCCGGGAGAAGATCCCCAGGCCCTGGTAGCCGGGGTCCGTGGCGGTGTCGACCGCCCGGACCGCGTCGATCGTCCGCCCGGCCGCATCGAGGAACTGCCACCGCATCAGCACGCGGATGCCGACCACCGAGCCCTCGTGCACGGCCAGCCACGCCGGGGACGGCCCGAACGGGCTGCGTTCGTGCTTCCAGCGGAACAGCGCCTCGTTCGGGTCCTCCGGTCGCCACCCGAGGCTCCGCCCGGCCAGGGCCACCATCTCGGGCAGGTCAACAGGCAGGGCCGGGCGCACCAGGAGGGACCGCTCGACGGCGGCACGATCCACGGGTGCGGACGCTAGCGCGATGCCGTCCCCGTCCGTGACCACCGTGTACCCTGGTGGCCGGCGGCGGCGTCATCCCGGCTGTCGCGTCCCCACCCGCCCCCGGAGTCCGCACCGTGGAGATCGTCACCTACCTTCGAGTGCTGCGCCGCCGGTGGCAACTCGTGTTCGCGATGGGTGTGCTGGGGCTCGTCATCGGCGTGAGCACCGTGTTGCTGGTGAACGTGGAGAAGACGGCGGTCCTCTACAAGGCCACGCACACGCTGATCGCCAGCGACAACACGGCCAACCTCAACCAGCTGCGAAGCCTCGCCATCGACGGGGACGTCCCCAAGCGGGTGGCCGACAAGGTGGGCGGCGGCAGCGCCCCTGCGCTGGTGGCGCAGATCTCCGTCGACGCCAAGCCCGAGATCGGCATGATCTCGATCAACGCCTTCAACTCCGACCCGCAGCGAGCGGTCCAACTCGCCGACGCCTTCGCCCAGGAGCTGAAGCAGTACCGGGTGGAGCTCGCCACCAAGCAGCGGGACGGGCAGATCGCCAACCTCAAGCAGAGCATGAAGGCGGCGGAAGACGACTTCAAGACCAACAACGAGAACCTTCTGCGGGACCCCGCCAACAAGGAGTTCTACAACCAGAACAAGACCCGGGCCTCCCAGCGCTACACCGATCTCCAGAAGCAGATCGACGAGCTCCAGAACGCCACGCTGAAGGGAACCCTCTCCACCGCCAGCACGGCGCAGGCCGTACCGGTCAGCGGCAAGGCCGTGGCTGCCATCATCGCCGGCAACACCTCCACCACGTCGAAGGGCTCGAAGTCCAACTCCGCCTCGCCCACCACCGAGGACGTGGCAACGGCCCTCGGAGAGAGCTCCGGACCAGGTCCCACCACGCGGGGCGCCCTCGGCGGCGCTCTCGGCATCTTCGTCGGGGCCGCCCTGGCCCTCACCATCGAGCGCCTCGATCCCCGGATCCGCACCAAGGAGGACGCCGAGGAGGTGTTCGGCTTCCCCGTCGTGGCCGAGACCCCGCCGCTCACCCGGCGCCAACAGCGCGAGACGGAGGTCCTGGCCTGGGAGCAACCCCGCTCCCGCACAGCCGAGGCCTACCGCGTGCTCCGATCGGCCGTGCAGTTCAGCGCCGAGGCCGACGGCGCGCCCCTGCCCACCATCACCAACGCCGACCGCCCCGACGTCGGCCGCTCCAAGTCCAAGGCCCGCGTGCTGATGATCACCTCGGCCAGCCCGTCGGAAGGCAAGACCACCACGGCCGCCAACCTCGCCGCCGTGCTCGGCGAGGCCGGGCTCCGGGTGTTGGTGGTCAACTGCGACTTCCGCCGCCCGCGGGTGCACGCCTTCCTCGGTGTCGACACCAAGCCGGCCGAGATCGTCGAGACCGACGTCGCCGGCGTGAGCCTGATGAACCGGGTGGCGAGCCGGTCCGTGTCGGTCAATCCAGCCGAAGTGGTCGCCATCCAACGCCGGGTCGTCAGGGAACACCTCACCGAGTACGACGTGATCGTCCTCGACACCGCCCCGATGCTCACCACCAACGATGCCGCCGAACTCCTGCCCGTCGCCGACCAGGTCCTCGTCGTCGCCCGGGCGGGGCGCACCACGAAGGAAGCCGCCGACCGCACCGCCGAGCTCCTCGATCGACGCGAAGCGCCGGTGGGTGGCGTGGTGCTGATCGGTGCCACCGACGGCCCCGGCGGTCGCTACTACTACTACGGGAGCGGGCGGAACTACTACCTCGACGACACGATCCGGCGGGGCGACCGTCGACGCGACGCCGGTCGCGCGTCGGACACCCCGCCCCAGGCCATGCCGGCGTCGGCGTCGCAGGCCCGGTCGGCCGGAGGTGACGGCGCCGACGCGGACGCCGGGTCAGCCGAGTCCTCCCGGGCCGCCGACGAAGGCAACCCGCTCGCCGCACTGCTCAAGCGCGGCCACCGGAGCGACTGACCGCTTCGCCTGCTGTGCCTACCGAAGCGCCGTCGGATCCCGTCGTCGACGTCGACGTCGACGTCGACGATGTTGCGCGGTCGCGCCGGACGCGCCTCCGGCGCCAACCTCGCCCCCGGCAGTCGCCGTGGGGACTGCTGGCGGCGCTGACCCTGCTGACGATGTTCGCGGTGTACGGCGTCCTGATCGGCACCGAGCCCGGCGAGTACGCGGTCGGCTCCCTGTACGCCCTCCTCGGCGCCGCCGCGGTGATCCCCGTCATCAAGCGCGTCGGCTCGAAACAGAAGCACCCCGACTTCAGCAGCGTGGCCCTGATGGGGCTGGGCTTGCGCTTTCTCGGTGCGGTGGCCCGAGCGAAGACCCCGAGCGACGGCCTCGTCTACCACAAGGTCGGCACCGGGCTCGCCGTCAAGTTCCGCAGCTTCGACTTCGTCGTCGACACCGGCCGTGAGGTCCCGGGGACGGGCACCCTCCGCTACCTCGCCGGCCTGGCCTCGGTCGTCGACTTCGATTCCCGGTTCGCCTCCTACGTGATCTGGACCCTCTTCGCGTTCCTCGGCTGCCTCGCCATCTACGTGGCCTTCACCGTGGCCCTGCCCGACGCGAACCACCACCGGTTCGCCGTGCTGCTGTTCTGCTGGCCCTCCCTCGCGTACTGGCCGTCCAGCCTCGGCAAGGAGGGCTGGATGATGCTCGGGATCGGCATCACCACGCTGGGGGCGGCTCGGTACTTCACCGGCCGGGCCATGGCCGGGACCGTCATGGCCCTCGTCGGCATGACCGCCTCGGCGATGGTCCGCCCCCACGTCGCCGTCATCGAGGTGGCCGCCATCGGCGCGGCGATTCTGCTCGGCCGGGCCACCAGCGGTAGCCGGATCAAGTCCGGGGCCAAGCTGCTCGGAGCGATGGCGTTCCTGGTGGCGAGCGCGGTGCTCGCGGCCAAGGCGGCCGACTTCTTCAAGGTCGACCAGCTCGGCTCCAACCTCGACACGGTGCTCACCGACACCATCGATCAGACCAGCCAGGGCGGTGCCGCCTTCACCCCGGTCGCCGTCCGCAATCCTGTCGACTACCCGTTGGCAGTGGTGACCGTGATCTTCCGGCCGTTCCTGATCGAAGCCCGCCAGATCACCAACCGCCTCGCCGCCGTCGAGGGACTCGTCCTCCTCCTGCTCTGCCTCCGCCACGGGCGGTCGCTGATCGCCGTGCTGACGAAGCGGGGTCGGAGCTACTTCGCCGTGTACGCCGCCTCCTACACCGCCGTGTTCGTCTTCGCCTTCTCGTCCATCGGCAACTTCGGGATCCTGGCGCGCCAGCGGGTGCAGGTCCTGCCCTTCGTCCTCGCCCTCCTCTGCCTGCCCGTCGCCGCGCCGGCCGTCTCCCGGTCGGCCGGGTCGCGCCGGCGCCCGGCGGATGACCGCTGACGCGGCACCGCCGCGTCGCGCCCCCCATGTCGTCGCGACCATGATCGGCGACGAGGTGGTCATCTACGACCCGGTCCGTCATCTCGCCCATCTGCTGAACCCGACCGCCGCCGCCGTGTGGCACGCGTTGGACGGTGCACGCACCCTGCCCGAAGTGCGCGACCTGCTCGTGGCCCGCTACCACGCGCCCGCGGCGACGGTCGGCGCCGACGTGGAGGCCCTCGCCACCCGGCTCTCGACCCAGGGGTTGCTCGGTGACGGACCCTCCGCCCCGGGACCGCCCGACGCGGCGTCGACCATGGCGTCGTCGCACTGCCTCGTGCCCCTCGGTGCCGTGGCGACGGACGAGCCGACCGACCCGCCCCCGTTGCGCACGGCGACGTTCCGGGCCCTGCACCTGCAGTTCGCCGTGGCCGCCGACGACCCGGTCCTCATCGCCACCCTCGACGAGATCCTCGCCCCGCTGGCCGTCGCCGGTCGCCCGTCGCTCCTCTACACCGTGCGCTCTGCCGGCGAGGGCGTCACCGTGGCGCTGGCCGACATCCAGCCGATCGCCGTGGCCCACCTCGGGGCCGCCGCCGACCGCATCCTCTGGGACTACAACCACCGCGCCATCACCACGGCCCGCGGCCGCACGCTCCTGCACGCCTCGGCCGTTCGCACCGCGGCCGGGGTCGTCGCCTTCCCGGCCCCGGCCAACGCCGGCAAGTCCACCCTCGTCGCCGCGCTCGCGCGCCGCGGCTACAGCTATGTCACCGACGAGTGCGTCGCCGTTCCGGCGGGCACCACGAACGTCGAGGCCTACCCCAAGCCGATCGGACTGGACCCCGGCTCGTGGCCGCTGTTCCCGGACGCGACGCCGGCGCCCCTCCCCCTCGCCCGGCGGTGGGTGCGCGGCGACCGGCGGGGCGGCGTCGACGAGGCGGGGCCGACGGATGTCGCCCCGCTGCTGGCCCTCGTCTTCCCGACCTACACCCCCGGTGCCGATCCGGACGGTCTGACGCGCCTGCGGCCGGCCGAGGTGCTCGTGCGGCTGGCCCGCAACACGTTCGGCCTGGCTGCCGACCCCTCGGCCGGCATCGCCGCCCTAGCCGACCTCGCCGACCGCATCCCGGGCTACGACCTCCCGGTCGACGATCTCGATCAGGCGGGCCAGGAGATCGACCGCCTCCTCGCGTGAGCCGGGCGCGCCGCTCTGGCATGCTCTGGCATGGCTGACCGCAGACGATCGTGGTGGGGTTGGGGCTGGGAGGACCAGGCCCTCACCGAGGAGCAGACGGCGAAGTTGGCCTCGAGCCTGTCCGGCCGGTTCGGCATCGCCCTCGAGCCCCGCCCGGCCCCCACCCTCGACGCCGCCGCCCTTGCTGCCCCGCGTGTCGAACTCCCGCCGCCGCTCGCCGCTCTGGCCTCGGTCGACCCCCACGACCGGGCTGGTCACGCCTACGGGCGGAGCTACCGGGACGTGGTGCGGGCGTGCGCCGGGTCGTTCCCCAACCCGCCCGATGCGGTCGTGCGCCCGACCACCGAAGCCGACGTCGTCGCCGTGCTCGACTGGGCCTCCGATGCGGGGGTGGCGGTGCTGCCCTACGGCGGGGGCTCGTCGGTGGTCGGCGGGGTCGAGTACCGGGGCGAGGGCGGGTTCGGTGCCTGGGTGTCGCTCGACCTCACCCGCCTCGACCGGGTCATGGAGATCGACCGGACCAGCCGCGCCGCCCGCATCCAGGCCGGGGCCCTCGGCCCGGTGCTCGAGGATCAGCTCCGCCCCCACGATCTGACGCTGCGCCACTTCCCGCAGTCCTTCGAGTTCTCCACGCTCGGGGGATGGCTCGCCACCCGGTCGGGTGGCCACTACGCCACCGTGTACACCCACATCGACGACATGGTCGAGTCGATGCGGGTCGTCACCCCGGCGGGGATCTCCGAGTCGCGGCGCCTCCCCGGGTCGGGCGCCGGCCCCTCGCCGGACCGGCTGTTCCTCGGTTCCGAGGGCGCGTTCGGGGTCATCACCGAGGCGTGGATGCGCCTGCAGGACCGGCCCCGCTTCAAGGCGTCGGCGGGCGTGCGCTTCCACGACTACGCCGCCGGGGTGGAGGCCGTCCGGGCCCTGAGCCAGGCTGCGCTGTTCCCGACCAACTGCCGCCTCCTCGACGCCACCGAAGCGTCGATGTCGGCCGGGGTGACCGACGGCCGGTCGGTGCTGATCGTGGGGTTCGAGTCGGCCGACCACCCGGTCGACGCGTGGATGGCCCGGGCCCTCGAGTGCTGCCGCGACCACGGGGGCGAGGTGCCCGAGACGGTCGACCAGGGGCGGGGTGGCGCGGTCGGCGCCTGGCGCAACGCCTTCCTCCGTGCGCCCTACACCCGGGACGCCCTGATCCGGATGAGCATGGTGGTGGAGACCTTCGAGACGGCGTGCACGTGGGACCGCTTCCCGTCGATGCACGCCGCCGTGATCGCCGCCGCGACCGACGCCATCGAGGCGGTGTGCGGGTTCGGCCTCGTCACCTGCCGCTTCACCCACGTCTACCCCGACGGACCTGCGCCCTACTTCAGCGTCTTCGCCCCGGGTCGGGCCGGCAGCGAGGTCGCCATGTGGGACGAGATCAAGGCCGCGGTGTCCGAGGTGCTCGAGCGCGAGGGCGCGACCATCACCCACCACCACGCGGTCGGCCGGGACCACGACCCGTGGTACCGCCGGCAGCGTCCCGAGCTGCACGGCCGGGCGCTCGCCGCGACGAAGCGGGCCCTGGACCCGGCCGGGATCCTCAACCCCGGGGTCATCGCCCCCCTCTGATCTTTCATTGCTTTTCCATCCTTCTCCATCTATCGTGCCCGGCACCACGACCGATGGAGACACGGATGCGCTTGGACTACGTCGTCACCCCCGACGGGGTGGCCGCGGTGCGCAAGCAGGCCGAGACCGACGAGGAGATCGACGCCCTGGCCCGCGAGGCGGCCCGACTGGCGGAGGCCCGCCGCCCCGGCGTCGTGGCGCTGCTCCACCATGCCCCCGGGGTCCTCGACCTCGCGTTGGGCGGCAGCACCACGGTCGAGACCTGGCGCCCGGCGTCGTGGGCCACCGCCGTGGCCTTCGTCGCCGCCACCGCCGACCTGCTCGCCGGCCTCCACCGTGACGGGGTGGTCCACGGGCGGCTGGACCCGTCCCACATCCTGGTGGCTGCCGACGGCCAGCCCGTCCTCTGCGGGTGGGCCGGGCGGTCGGGGCGGGCGCCGCACCCCCCTGTCGACGTCTTCGCCCTCGGCTGCCTGCTCGACCTGCTCCTCGATCGCTGCCCACCGATGCGGGCCCCGGGGCGCGAGGCCCTCCGGCGCGCCGCCGATGCGGCCAAGGCCCACGACCCGGCCGACCGCCCCACCGCTGCCGCCCTGGCCGGTCAGCTCCGGGGCCTCGCCCGGTCCACCGCCCGTTCGCCCCGCCGCATCGGACCGCGTCGACCCCTCGCCGGCATCGCGGGGACCCGGCGCCCGGCCGCGGCCGGCGGTGCCCTCGTGGCCCTCGTCGCCGTGATCGCCGTGCTCGCCACGGCCGCCCGCGTCGATCACGACCCGGTCGGTGCCACCGAGACCGTCGCCGACGGTGGCCCCGGAACGACGGGTCCCGGCCCGGGGCCCGCCGGAGGCGACCTCCGCCCCGCGAAGGGATCCGTACCCGACGCCGCCACCGCGGCGCCTCCTTGCGCCAGCGCGCTGGTCCCGCTCGATCCGCCGTTCCCGGCGCCTCCGTGCACGGCCTCGATCCCGGTCCCCGGCGGCCTCACGGTCGGGGATCGACGGTTCGAGATCGGCGACCCCGGCGACGAGATCCTGGTCGCCGACGTGCGGTGCGACGGCCACCCCATCGTCGCCCTCATCCGTCCGACCGTCGGTCTGGCCGTGCTGTTCCCCGACTGGGCCACGCCGGGGACCGACGCCGTCGGGCAGCCGCTCCCCCGCGTCCCGGTGGGGAGCCGCCTCGAGACCGGGACGGCCGACGACCACGGGTGCGCCCGCCTGTACGCCACCGCCCCGGACGGCGCCACCGTCCGGCTGACCTGACGAGGACGCCCGCCATGGACCACCCGCTCGACGCCATCGATTCGATCCTCCAGACCCCGCCGGAGCGGCTGGCCCTCGTCGTGCTGGGCGCCGTCACCGCCCTCCTCGCCGGCCATGCGCTCCTGGTCCTCGCGCTGTCGCTCCTGGCCCGCCGGCACCCCACCCGAGCCCTCCTCGCCCTGGTGGAGACCCTGAGCACCCGCAGCACCAGGGCCCTCGCCGCCCGGGTGCTGGGCGGGACGCTCGCCGCCGCCGCTCTCGGCCCGACGGTCCCGGGCGTGGCGTGGGCCGGACCGCCACCCCCCACGATGTCCGCCCACGCCGTCGGGTCGACGCCCGCCCCGACGACGGTCGTCATGCGGGTGGCCGGCGAGGATCCGGCGCCCGAGCCGGCACCGGTGGTCATGCGTGCCGCGCCGGCGGACCCGCCGACACCGTCGACGACCACCGCCCCGCCCGGAGCCGAGGGCGCCAGCCCCACCCCGCCGCCCGTTCGCATGCGGGCCGCCAGCCCGTCCGCCCCCCCGCCGTCCCACGATGTCGACCCCGGTCCCCAAGGCCGGGCCGAAGGCGGGGCCGAGGGCGACCGCCCGGCGTCGGGCCCGCCGACGGGGTCGTGGACCATCCGCCCCGGCGACCACCTGTGGCACGTCGCCCGCACCACCCTCGGCACCGCCCGCGGACGACCCGTCAGCGACCTCGAGGTCGAGCGGTACTGGCGGGCCGTCATCGCCTGCAACGCCGAGCGCTTCGTGGTGCCGGGGAACCCTGATCTCGTGCTCCCCGGCCAGGTCATGGTGCTCCCCCCGGTGGGGTGATCCACCAGGGTGCCGCCGCCTCGATCAGACCAGGCGCATTGCCACCTCGTTGGCGAGGAGCCGACCGCGCACGGTCAGGACCAGCCGATCGCCCTCGACCTCGACCAGCCCTGCGGGCAGCTCGTCGAGCGCGGCGGGAGGAAGGCTCGCCACCGGCACCCCGTCCCGGGTGCGCAGCGCCAGTTCCAGTCCTTCACGGCGGCGTTGCTCGGCGTCGAGGTGCTCTCCGCCGGCCACCGGCGACATCCCCGCGGCCACCGCTTCGACATACCGGTCCGGGGTGCGCAGGTTCCACCAGCGGTGACCGGCGCGGTGGCCGTGGGCCGCGCACCCGAAGGCGGCGTAGTCGCCCTGGGCCCAGTAGCAGCGGTTGTGCCGGCACGCGTGGCCGGGGCGGGCCCAGTTGGAGATCTCGTACCACGGCCGCCCGGAGGCGGCGAGGGCGCGGTCGGCCAGCTCGTACTTCTCGGCCAGATCGTCGTCGTCGGGGTGGCGGCCCGCATCACCGGCCAACGGGGTGCCCGCCTCGACCGTCAGGGCATAGGCGCTCACGTGCGGGGGGTCGAGCTCGAGCACGGCGTCGAGGGTGCGGGACCAGTCCTCCACGCTCTCGCCGTGGGCGCCATAGATCAGGTCGACGTTCCACGACTGGAAGCCGCGGTCGTGCAGCGCAGGGGCGGCGACGAGCACATGGCTCGGGTCGTGGCGCCGGCCGAGGGCCTCGAGGGCTCGGGGGACCATGGACTGCACCCCCACCGAGAGGCGGGTCACGCCTGCCTCCAGGTAGCGGTCGAGCCGCTCGGCATCGAGGTCCTCGGGGTTGCACTCGATGGTGACCTCGGCGTCGGCCGCCAGGGGCAGGGCACGGATGATCCGACCCAGATCCCCGGGGTCGAGGAGCGACGGCGTGCCCCCACCGAAGAAGACGCTCCCGAACGTCGCCCACCCCGACGCCGTCAGGTCGCCCTCGATGTGCCGGCAGACGGCGTCCACGTACGGGCCGATCAGGTGGGCCCGGTCGGTCCAGGTGGCGAAGGCGCAGTAGTCGCAGCGGTGCCGGCAGAACGGGACGTGGACGTAGGCGCCGGGCGCCGTCACTTGATGAGGCTCAGGCCCAGTTCGTCGAGCCGGTAGGGCGCCTCGTCGACCCCGACACCGAGGATGCAGGCGATCGCCCGCAGGTCGTCGTGCCGGATCGTGAGCATGCGGCCGTTGAAGTCCTGCCGCTGCACCTGGATCATGGTCAGGTACCGGTTGAGCATCGCCGCTTCCGGGCCGGGCAGGCTCTCCAGACGCCGGAGGTCGATGGTGACCGAGACCCGACCGTCGGCCCGCGACGACCCGAGCGGGGTCGGGAACCCGGGGCCCTCGTCGGCGGGCAGGAGCTGGTCGACCGGCACGTTGTAGAAGCGGGCGAGGCGCTGCATGCGGGGCACGGAGATGGCCCGCTCCCCCCGCTCGTAGGCCCCGAGCACCGACGCCTTGAACTCCGACCCGGACGCCTTCTCGACCTCCTGGAGGGACAGGCGCTTCTGGCGGCGGATGGCCCGCAGGCGCTCCCCCACCTTGGCGCTGTAGTTGGCCGGAACCCCGCCGTCGGCGTCGTTGTCGGCGTCGGTCACGGGCGGTGCGGTGATGGGTTCGGTCATGAGGGTGTCTCCGAGGGGTTTCTCACGCTGCGTGAGATTGCGGCGCGATCACCCTAACCCTCGCCACCCTCCGCGTCCAAGAGGAGGGCGGCGCCGACCAGCGCCGCCGTCTCCGTGCGCAGGACGGTGCCCCCGAGCCCGGCGGTGGCGGGCACGAGGGCCTGCTCGTCGGCGCTCCACCCGCCCTCCGGGCCGATGCAGAGCACCGCCGCCGGCCACGGGGGCAGGGCGCCGCCCCCCGGTTCGGCCCGCAGCGCGGGAAGCGGGCCGGCGGCGGCGAGGGCGCCGGCGAGGTCGTCGGCCACGTGCACGGTCGGGAGGGTGGTGCGGCGGCTCTGGCTCGCCGCCTCCCGGGCCACCCGGGTGAGCCGATCCGTGACCTTGGCCCGCCGGGGGCCGTCCCACCGCACCGCGGACCGGGCGGCGTGGTACAGGACGATGCCGCCGACCCCGATCTCGGTCAGCTTCTGCACCGCCCACTCCGGTCGGTCGCCCTTGACGACGGCGAGCGCGACCGTGAGCCGTCGGGCCGGAACGGGGCCGGGGTGCCACGGTCCGATCTCGGCGAGGGCGGCCGCGGGATCGGAGCCGCCGGCCCAGACCGCCATCCGGTACCGCCCCCGACCGTCGCTGACCGAGACCGGCTCGCCGGCCCGCAGTCGCAGGACGTGGGCGAGGTGGTGGTGCTCGTCGGCCGACAGGACCGGGGGGTCGGTGTCGGTGAACACGTGGGCGGCGCTGCCCCGCAGCTCGTCGGGGATCACGACAGCGCGGAGCGGAGCTTGCCCAGGAGGCCCATCGGCGGAGGCGTGACCGGCAGGCCCTGCACCTCGGCCAAACGCCGGAGGAGCTCGTCCTCCTCCGGCCGCAGCGACCCGGGCACGTCGATCTGCACCTCCACCACCAGATCGCCCCGCCCCCGCCCATCGACGTGGGGGACCCCCTTCCCGCGGAACCGGTGGAGCGTGCCGTGTTGCGTGCCCGGCGCGATCGTCAGGTCCTCCACGCCGTCGAGGGTGGGCAACTCGATCGTGGTGCCGAGGGTGGCCTGCACCATCGGGAGCGACAGCCGGTGCAGGAGGTCGTAGCCGTGCCGCTCGAAGCGGTCGTGCGGGCGGACACGCACGTGCACGAACAGGTCGCCGGGAGGGCCGCCGCGCGGACCGGCCGCGCCCCGGCCCTGGAGCCGGAGGGTCTGGCCCTGATCGATGCCGGCCGGGATGTCGACGGTGTAGGTGCGCTCCTCCACGGTGCGGCCCTCACCCCGGCAGGACGGGCAGGGGGTGGCCACGATCTGACCCAGCCCGCCACAGCGCCCGCAGGGCCCGGCCGTGACCATCTGACCGAGGATGCTCTGGCGCACGCGCCGCACCTGCCCCGTCCCCTGACAATCGGGGCAGGTCTCGGCGGTGGTGCCGGCGGCCGCCCCGCTGCCGGCACAGTCGTCGCAGGCCACCGCTGTCCGCACGGTCACGGGCGCGGCGGCGCCGAACACCGCTTCCTCGAAGGCGAGATCGACCACGGCCTCGACGTCGGGACCCCGCGGCGGGCCGGTCGGCCCACGACCACCACCGCCGAACGGGCTGCCCCCGAAGAAGACGTCGAAGAGGTCGCCGAGCCCCCCGCCGAACCCGCCGGCGGCAGGGTCGTCGGTGCCGAAGGTGTCGTAGCGCTGGCGCCGCTCCGGATCGCTGAGGACCTCGTAGGCGAGGGCCACCTCCTTGAACCGGCTCTCGGCCTCGGGGTCGTCGGGGTTGGCGTCGGGGTGGAGCTGGCGGGCGAGGCGGCGGTAGGCCTTCTTGATCTCCTCCGGGGTCGCCTGGCGAGACACCCCGAGCGTGGCGTAGTGGTCGGCCATGTCAGCCCTCGGTCAGCCGATCCCCGAGCCGGCGGCCGACCACGGCCACGGCCGCCAGCGCCTGCGGGTAGTTCATCCGGGTGGGGCCGAGCACCCCGATGGTGCCGACCGCCTCGCCCTCGGCGTAGTACGGCGCCACGACGACCGAGCACTCGGCCAGCGGCACGATGCCGGTCTCGGTGCCGATGGCCACGTTGAGGCCCCGGTCGAGCATCTCGCGCATCAACGACACCACGACGAACTGCTGCTCGAGGATCCGCAGGACGTCGGAGACCTGGGTGACGGCGTCGAAGGCCGCGGCGAGCGACGACGTCCCCCCGATGTAGACGTCGTCGACCCCGGCGCTCTCCTGGTCGGCCCGCAGCTCGGCCAGCGCCGCGCCCACCACCGGGTCATTGGCGGCCGGGCCCTGGGGTTCGGTGACCGCCGCGGCCCGCATGGTGGCCCCGACGAGCAGGGCCGAGAGCCGGGCCGTGGCCGCCGACAGGGCGGCATCGTCGACGTCCTCGTCCAACTCGAGCGTGTGCTTCTCGATCACGCCGTTCGACAGCACCACCACCAGGAGGGCCACCCTGCTGGTGAGGCCCACCACCTGGACCGCCCGGATCGTGGACTGCTCGTGGGGCGGGCCGACCACGACGGCGGCGTAATCGGTGACCCGGCTGAGGAGCAGGCTGGTGTCGCGCAGCATCTGCTCCAGCTCGCCGTGGGCCCGGGCGAAGAACTGGCGCACCTGCTGGGCGTCGGGGGCCGACAGCTGCCCCGGGGCGCCGAGCGAGTCGACGAAGAAGCGGTAGCCCTTGTCGGTGGGGATCCGGCCCGCACTCGTGTGGGGCTGCACGAGGTAGCCGTCGTTCTCGAGGGCGGCCAGCTCGTTGCGCACGGTGGCCGAGGACACGTTGACCCCGGGCTTGCGGGCGACGTGGCTGGAGCCGACCGGCTGGGCCGTCTCGATGTACTCCTCGACCACGGCCTTGAGGATGTTGGCTTTCCGATCGTCGAGCATCGTGGTTGCGCAGCGCCGGCCGCATCCTCCTTCCCGGGCACGGTGCCCCGCACGGGGCCCGGCGGCGGACGGTGACCGCCGCTGGCACTCGATTGTAACGAGTGCCAGCCGGCGCGCCGCAGCGATCAGTCGTCGAGACGGAGGGCCGAGATGAAGGCCTCCTGCGGGACCTCCACGCGGCCGATGTTCTTCATCCGCCGCTTGCCCTCCTTCTGCTTCTCGAGGAGCTTGCGCTTGCGGGTGATGTCGCCGCCGTAGCACTTGGCCAGCACGTCCTTGCGCTTGGCCTTGACCGTCTCCCGGGCGATGAACCGGCCTCCGATGGCGGCCTGGATCGGGACGTCGAACATCTGCCGGGGGATCAGCTCTCGCAGCTTCTCGGTCATCCGCCGGCCGTAGTCGTAAGCCTTGTCCTTGTGGACGATGGTGGAGAAGGCGTCGACCGGGACGCTGTTGAGGAGGATGTCGACCTTCACCAGCTTGGAGGCGTCGTAGCCGGCGGGCTCGTAGTCGAGGCTGGCGTAGCCCTGGGTGCGGCTCTTCATGTGGTCGAAGAAGTCCATCACGACCTCGGCCAACGGGATCCGGTACACGAGCTCCATCCGCTCCGGCGAGAGGTACTCGAGCTTCTTCATCTCGCCCCGCCGGCTCTGGCACAGATCCATGAGGGTGCCGGTGTAGGTGGTGGGGGTCAGGATCGTGCAGGTGAGGAACGGCTCCTCGATCCGCTCGATCTCGACGGCCGGCGGGAGCTCGCTCGGGTTGTCGATGACGATCTCCTCGCCATTGGTCCTCGTCACCCGGTACTCGACCGAGGGCGCGGTGGCGATCAGCGACAGGTCGAACTCCCGCTCGAGGCGCTCCCGGATGATCTCCATGTGGAGCAGCCCCAGGAAGCCGCAGCGGAACCCGAACCCGAGGGCGCCCGACGTCTCGGGCTCGAAGGTGAACGACGAGTCGTTGAGCCGGAGCTTGTCGAGCGCCTCCCGCAGGGCCGGGAAGTCGTCGCCCTCGACCGGGTACAGGCCGCAGAACACCATCGGCTTGGGCTCCCGGTACCCCTCCAACGCGGGCGCCGGTCGGGAAGCACCGGTGACGGTCTCGCCCGACCGCGCCTCCCCCACGTCCTTGATGCCGGCGATCAGGTAGCCCACCTCGCCGGGCCCGAGCGAGCCGACCGGCGTGTTGGACGGGGTCCGCACCCCGATCTCCTCGGCGTCGTGGGTGGCGTCAGCCTGGACGAAGCGGATCTTCGCCCCCGAGCGCAACGTGCCGTTGACGACCCGGACCGACGAGATCACACCCCGGTACTGGTCGTAGTGGGAGTCGAAGATCAGGGCCTGCAGCGGCGCCTCGGCGTCGCCCACCGGCGGGGGGATGCGGTCGAGCACGGCGTCGAGGAGCTCGGGCACGCCCTCCCCGGTCTTGGCGCTGATGCGCAGCACCTCGCTGGCGGGAATGCCGAGCACCTTCTCGATCTCGGCCGCGTAGCGGTCCGGATCGGCCGCGGGCAGATCGATCTTGTTCAGGGCGGCGACGATCTCGAGGTCGTGCTCGATGGCGAGGTAGCAGTTGGCCAGGGTCTGGGCCTCGATGCCCTGTGAGGCGTCCACCAGCAGGATCGCCCCCTCGCAGGCGGCGAGCGACCGCGACACCTCGTAGCCGAAGTCGACGTGGCCGGGGGTGTCGATCAGGTTCACGACGTGGTCGCGGTACTCGAGGCGGACGCTCTGCAGCTTGATCGTGATCCCGCGCTCGCGCTCGAGGTCCATCGAGTCGAGGTACTGCGCCCGCATGTCGCGGGGATCGACGGCGCCGCACAGCTCGAGCATCCGATCGGCCAACGTGGACTTGCCGTGGTCGATGTGGGCGATGATGCACAGATCGCGCAGACGATCGATCGGCGGGGTGCTCGGCACGGCGCCAGTGTCGAACACCCTCGTCCCGCGCTGCAAGACGTCGCCCCGCGCCGATGTGGTCTGCCGGCGTGTCGGTGACTACAGTGTGCAGCCGCCCCTGACAGCCCTCACCCGGAACCGGACATGGCAAACATCAAGAGCCAGAAGAAGCGCAACCTGCAGAACGAGAAGCGTCGCATCCGCAACAAGGCGGTGCGGAGCGAGCTCAAGACCCGCGTGAAGAGCGCTGAGCGGGCCGCCGCCACCGGGGCCGACGACGCCCAGGAGCTGCACCGGCTCGCGGTGAAGAAGCTCGACATGGCGGCGAGCAAGGGCGTGATCCACAAGAACGCCGCCGCTCGTCGCAAGAGCCGGCTGGCCAAGCGGATCGCCGGCGGCGCCGAGGGCTGACGCCCCCGGGCCCGCCCCCACCCGGCCCGCGCCTCAGCGTCGGCTCCGGGCTGCCAAGCGGGCCACCAGCACCTCCATCACCATCTCCTCGCGGAGCTCGCCCGGATACTGGCGGGCCCCTTTGAGGTCGAGGTCGGCCCGGGCCAGCAGGTCGATCATCTCGCGCAACCGGTCGGGGCCGAGCCGTCGGGACTGGGCGACGAGCCGCTTGGCCTTGAAGGTCTGGTTCGCCGGCAGCCGCAGCAGCTCGGCCGCCCCCCGCTCGTCGACGATGTCGGCCCCGTCGAGGCTGAGCAACGCGCTCAGATGGTTGTGGAGGGTCACCATCACCACGAGGGCGTGGCGCCCGCTGTGGAGCATCCGCCGCAGGGCGTCGAGCGCGCCCCGCACGTCGCCGGCGTCGATGGCGTCGGTGAGGTCCCACGGGGCGACGCCGCCGGCCTCGCCCATGAAGGGGGCGATGTCATCGACGCCGACGTGGGCGCCGCGAGGGAAGGCGCCCTCCAGCGTGGCCAGGAGCGCCGTGATCTGGGCCGCGTCCTCTCCGGTCCACCCGATCAGGTGCTCGACCGCGGCCTTGTGAAACTTCAGGGAGGACCGGTCGAGCTGGGCCCGAACCCAGGCGGCGCGGTCCTTGCCCTTCCCCGGCTCGACGTCGAGCACCTGGCCCAGCCGGGTCACGGCCTCCAGCAGCTTCTTGGGCACGGCGCCGCTGCGCACCTGCGGGGTGGGATGGGGCTCCCACACGAGGACGAGGCGGGTGGAGGGCAGGGGGTCGTCGAGGTAGGCGAGGAGCGGCGCCACCGAGTCGACGGTGGTGAAGCAGGCCAGATGCCGGGCGACGACCACGCGGGTATCGGTGAGGAAGGGCGGGGTGGCCGCCGCGTCGGCGACCCCGCCGAGCTGGCGTTCGCCCCGGTCGTTCTCGTAGCGGGCGGCGTCGAACTCCTCGACCACGAGCGAGCGCTCCTGCCCCCCGACCAGCTGATCCACGACGGTGGACAGCATCTGGCCGACCACGATCGGGTCGGTGCCCTTCAGCAGCACCACCGGAGTGCTCGGATCGATGCGGTCGGTCGGGGCAGCCATGGTCGAGGCTCGCCGCTACGCCGCCGCGAGCAGGTCGGCGACGGCATCGGCGATCCGCCGGCCGTTGCGCACGTCGTGGGACCGCAGGACACGGCAGCCGAGCACGATGCCGAGCGCGTGGGCGGCCATCGTGCCGGTGCCGGCCGACTGCACGTCGACGTCGAGCAGCTTCCAGAGGAAGCGCTTGTTGGAGGCCGAGAGGAACACCGGGAACCCGAGCTCGGCCAGGCGGTGCGAGGTGCGGAGCAGCAGCGCCGACTGCTCCTCGGTCTTGCCGAGGTCGAGGCCGGCGTCGATCATGACGCGGGGTCGGGGGATGCCGGCGGCCAGCGCCATCTCGGCCCGCTCGGCCAGGAAGTCGCACACCGCCTGCACGACGTCGTCGTACACCGGCTCGGGGTCGGGGACCCGCGGTTGCAGGCGGATGTGGGTGGCGACAACTGAGGCCCCGGCCGCCGCGCACACCGCCAGGTAGGCGGGGTCGCCGAAGCCGCTGATGTCGTTGCCCACCACGGCCCCGGCGGCGAAGCTCGCCGCCGCCACCGACGCCCGCCAGGTGTCGACCGACAGCGGCACGTCGAACCGGGCCCGCAGGGCCTCGACGGCCGGGACCACCCGGTCGAGCTCCTCCTGCTCGGACACGAAGTCGCCGGGGCCGGCTTTGACCCCGCCGACGTCGAGGAAGTCGGCACCGTCGGCCACGAGCCCCTCGGCTTTGGCCAGGAAGGCGTCGAAGTCCCAGTAGCTCCCCCGGTCGTAGAACGAGTCCGGGGTCCGGTTGAGGATGCCCATCACCACCGCCCGGTGGGTGATGTCGAACCGATGGTCACCGAGCCACAACTCGGCGGGTCGGACCGTGACGGGGAGGGGCACGGGCCGACGCTACACCGGTCGACGGCGGGCCGGCGCCGGCCGGAACCGCCCCCGCCACGGGCTCCGTAACCGTCACGGCGAGCCCGCCATCCCGCGGGCGCAGCTCGATGTCCAGCTCGCCGACCCGGCGGTGGAGCGCGCCGGCCGCAGCGCCCGCGGTCGGCGGATCGAGCACCTCCAGGATCTCGGTGTGGCGCGACAGGAGCTCGCTCCGGGTGCGGGCACCGGGGCTGGCGGTGGTGCGGATCAGGACCACGCGGTCCATCCGCAGCGCCCGCACCGCTCGCAGCACGTCGCGGTCGGTGGCCCGGCCATCGAGGACGACGACCTGCACCGGGCGGCCGTCGGGATCGCTGGTGGCCCACACCTCCAGACCGGGGCGGGCCAGGTGGGCCCGGAGCACAGGCGGGAGCGGTGGGAGGGCCGGGACGGTGATCGCCAACACCCCGGCGGCCGCCGCCCGGTGGCGCACGGTGCGCCCGCCCGCCGACGCCGCGAGCACCAACGCCAGCCCGAACGACAGCGCGGAGAAGGCACCGACGGGCGCGCCGGCCGCCGTGACCGCCACCCACCGGAGCCAACCGAGGAGCGCCCGCGTCGGAAGGTGCAGCACGGTGGCCCCCCACCGGTGCCCGCCGTCGGCCAAGGCACCGGCGGCGAGGCCGGCCGTGAGGCCCCAGGCCGTGAGCGGTCCGGCGACGGGCACGGCCAGGAGGTTGGCCGGGATGGCGGCGACCGGAACGCCACCGTCGTCGAAGCGGGCGAGGAGCGGCGCCACCGCGACCTGGGCGGCCAGCGTGACCGCCAGCGGCGCCCGCAGCCACGCCGGCCCGGGCAGTCGCGCCTGGAGCCACGGCGCCAGGACGACGATGCCGGCGGTGGCCGCCACCGACAGCTGGAAGCCGGCGCTAGCGGCGATCAGCGGGTCGACCACGACCAGCCCGACCACCGCGGCGGCGAGGAGGCGGACCCCGGACAGCGGTCGGGCCGCGGTCCACGCCATGCTGGCCAGACCGGCCATGGCCACCGCCCGCAGCACCGACGGCTCGAAGCGGGTGACGAGGGCGAAGACCCAGAGCACCCCGATCGTGCCGGCGGTCCGGCCCCGCAACCCCAACCGGCGAAGGACCGGGCCGGCCACGGTCAGGACGAAGGCGACGTTCTGCCCGGACACGACGAGGAGGTGGCTGAGCCCGGCCCGCCGGAAGGCATCGGCCACCTCCGGGTCCTGGTCGCGGTCGTCACCGAGCACCACCGCGGACAAGAGCCCCCGCTCCGCCGGTGCCAGCCCCGCGGCCCCGATGCCGAGCAGCCGGTGCACGCGGTTGGCCAGCGCCATGAGCCCCGGCGCGGGCGCCAAGAGCCGGGCCGTCCCGACCACCACCCGCGGGGCCCCGGGGCCGGCGCCCTCGGCGCCGCTCGCCCGCCCCTCGATGGCGAGCCGGTCGCCGGGCTGGGCCTCGGCGACGGTGGCCCGGGCCGGCGCCGGGGCCCACAGGAAGAGCGGTTCCCCGTCGGGGGCGAGGGCCTCGACCCCCACGCCGCCGGCCCCGTCCACCGGCGTCCCTCGGACCTCGACGACGCCCGTCACCGTGCCGGCCGGCCCGGTCGGCCCGGGCGTCTCCGCCACCGCTCGGCCCCACACCAGCGCGACGAGGAGCGCGCCGGCGGCGAGCCGGGCCAGCCTGGCGCCGGCGCCGCCCGGTCGGCCCAGGGCCACCGCCGCCATGGCGACCACGCCGGCGGCGGCCGCCCACCCTGCAGCACTCCCCACCACTGCCGCGGCCTCGGCCGACACCGCCAAGGCCACCAGGGGCGCCGCGACGTCGCGTCGGGCCGAACGGGACCGCCCCGCCGAGACCAGGTCGGACGGCGCGGTCACAGCACCACCCGCCCGCGGAGGGCCGCCAGCCGGGCCGGGCCGATGCCCCGGACCTCGCCGAGCTGATCGATCGAGGTGAACGGCCCGTGCTCGGTGCGGCGGCGCACGATGGCCGCCGCCGTCGCCGGCCCGATCCCGGGCAGGGTCTCGAGCTCGGCCTCGCCGGCGGTGTTGAGGTTGACCGGGCCCTGGGGCGCGGTCGGCGGGGCGCTGACCGACGCCCCTCCGTCCGGTCCGCTCACCGCCGGCCCCGCGCCGGCCTCGCCCCGCCGGGGGACGTAGACCCGCGCCCCGTCCGGCACCGGCGCGGCGAGGTTCACCCGGTCGGGATCGGCATCGAGCCGGAACCCTCCGGCGGCGCGCACCAAGTCGCTCACCCGGGCCGGCCCCCGGAGGCGGTACAGCCCTGGCGCCACCACCGCGCCGGCGGCGTGGGCATAGACGTCGGCCGGCCCGTCGGTGGCCGGCGGGCCCACGCCCTCCTCGCGCGGATCCGCGCTCCCCCCGGGCGGCGCCGTGGCCGGCGGGTGGGGCGCTGGCGCGGCGGCGACCGGGGCCGTCGCGGCGGGGCCCTCGCCGGGTCGGCGGGCGCCCGGACGGAGGCCGGCGACGGCGCCGACCACCACGGCGGCCACGGCGACCGTCAACGCGACCACCAGGCGACGGCGCGGTGGGGCGAGAGCCGATCCGGCCCTGCGCGCGATGGCAGGCCATCGACCACCGTCACGGGCGTCAGCGCCCTCGAACGGGCGGGCGAAGGCGGCCAGGGCCCGGGCCAGGTGCCCGTCGGCGCCGCCGTCCCGCCGGTCCGGACCACGGTCGGGACCGGATGAGGATGCGGTGGCGCCAACCGGGGCGGGACGCGTGGGAGACGTGGACACGGGGCAGCCCTTCTGACGGCACGACGGAGGGATCGCCTTGGGGACGGCGACGCGTCAGGCCCGCGACCGGCGCGGGACGGGCAGCCCGGGGCTGCGGAAAGGGGCGGCTAGAACAGGCGCGAGGTGAGCTGCTTGCGCCAGTGGGGCACGCGAGGGTCGTCGGGACCGATCAGCTCGAGCAGGTCGACGAACTGCTGCCGGGCATCGTCGTCGTCCTTCACCCGGTCGAGCAGCACGCCCAGCCGGGCATCGAGCTCGGCGGGGGAAGGCACCGCGCCCCCGCTGCGGGCGACGGCGGCGAGGTGGCGGGTGGTCGGCGTCTCGGGGATCTTGCCCAGCAGTTCGAGCGCCTCGGCGTAGCCGCCCTGCTCCACGAGGAGCGAGGCCAGCGCCGTGATCAGCTCCTCGTTGCCGGGATCGGCGTCGAGCGCGGCGCGGAGCGTGGGCTCATCGGCTTCGGCGACAGCCTGATCGGCCGGCGTGTCCCCCTCGGCCTCGAGGAGCTTGCCGACCCAGTCGGTGACCATGCGCTCGGGCTGCGCCCCGATGAACCCGTCGACCACCTTGCGGTGGCGCACGGCGTAGACGGCCGGGATCGACTGCACCCGGAAGGCGGCCGCGACCTGGGGGTTCTGGTCGGTGTCGACCTTGGCCAGCACCACCTTGCCCTCGGTGGCGCCCACCACCCGCTCGAGCACGGGGCCGAGCTGGCGGCACGGGCCGCACCAGGGCGCCCAGAGGTCGACCACGACGGGCACGGTGTCGGAGCGGGCCAGCACCTCGGTCTCGAAGGTGGCATCGGTGACGTCGATCATCGTCGCCACGATAGAAGACGCGATCGCCGGCGCCAACGTCCCGACCGTGGACGGCGCCGGGTAACTTGGTCCGTCCCGGGAACGTCCCGGGGCGAGGGGAGCACGCAGGTGAGCACCGCCGAGCCAGGTACCACGGCCGGGAGCGTCGAGGGCATCGATGCCGCACCCGTCACGACATGGATCGCCGAGCGGGTGCCCACCCTCTCCCCTCCCCTGACCTTCGATCGCATCGCCGGGGGCCACTCCAACCTCACCTTCCGGGTGACCGACGCCGACGACCGCCGGTGGGTGCTCCGGCGCCCCCCGCTGAAGCAGGTGCTGGCCACCGCCCACGACATGGGGCGCGAGCACCGCATCCTCTCCGCGCTGCAGGCCACCGACGTCCCCGTCCCGCCGCTCGTCGGCCTGTGCACCGACGATGCCGTCAACGGCGCGCCGTTCTACGTCATGGACTTCGTCGACGGGCGGGTCGTGCGCAACATCGGCGAAGCGGAGCAGCTCACCCTGGAGCAACGCCGCACCGCCGGCCGGTCGATCATCGACGTGCTCGCCCGCATCCATGCCGTCGACATCGACGCCGCCGGTCTCGACGACTTCGCTAAGCGGGAGGACTACATCCCCCGCCAGCTCCACCGGTGGCACGGGCAGTGGGAGAAGAGCAAGACCCGCGAGCTCCCGGTGATGGAGGAGGTGCACCGGCGCCTCGCCGATCGTGTTCCCCCGCAGGGCCCGGCCGCCATCGTCCACGGCGACTACCGCCTCGACAACTGCATGCTGGCCGACGACGGCGCCGTGGCGGCCGTGCTCGACTGGGAGATCTGCACCCTCGGCGATCCGCTGGCCGACGTCGGCCTCCTCATCGTGTACTGGGGCGACGCCGGCGGCCCCTCGCCCCAGGGCGTGGCCGCCCCCACGGCGGCCGAGGGCTTCCCCCGCAAGGCCGAGCTCCTCGAGCGCTACGCCGCGGCCTCGGGTCGGGATCTCGGCCACATCGACTACTACGTCGCTTTCGGTTACTGGAAGCTGGCCTGCATCGTCGAAGGCGTCTACGCCCGATACGTCGGCGGGGCCATGGGCGACCTCGACCCCGCCTCGTTCTCGTTCTTCGGCGAGCAGGTCGTGGCGCTCGCCGATGCCGCCCACCGGCTCCTCGGAGACGGCGCGTGAGCCTGTACGAGCTCGTCTCCCGCCCGGCGATCGCCTCGCCCGTCCTCGTGATGGGGATGGAGGGATGGATCGACGCCGGCCTCGGCGCCGCCAACGCCGTCGCCGCCATCCTCGAGCAGGCCGAGATGGACACCGTGGCTGTGTTCGACGCCGACACCCTGCTCGACCACCGGGCCCGACGTCCCACGATGCACCTCGTCGACGGCGTCAACGAGCGCCTGTCGTGGCCCGCCATCGAGCTGCGCGCCATCACCGATCCGCACGGCGGGGAGGCCCTGTTCCTGGTCGGGGCCGAGCCCGACCACCATTGGCGAGTCTTCGCCGACGCCGTGTTCGAGCTGGCCACCGACCTCGGGGTGCGGCTCGTCACTGGTCTCGGTGCCTATCCGGCCCCGGCGCCCCACACCCGCCCCGTCGGCACCGTCGCCACCGCCTCCACCGCGGAGCTGGCCCGCCAGGTCGGGTTCGTGCCCGGCCGCATCGAGGTGCCCGCCGGCATCCAGGCCGCCGTCGAACGCCGTTGCGCCGACGGCGGCCTCCCGGCCGTCGGGATCTGGGCCCAGGTCCCCCACTACGCCGCCGGGATGCCCTACCCGGACGCGTCGGCGGCGCTGCTCGACCGTCTGCACGCCCTCACCGGGCTCCGCTTCGACGTCGAGGCCTTGCGGGCCGAAGGCACGGCGACCAGGGACCGGCTCGACACGCTCGTGGCCGGCAACGTCGAGCACCTCGCCATGATCCGTCAGCTCGAGGCCCACCACGACGAGCTGACCACGTCGGCCGGGATGACCATGCTCGCGGGAGACGATCTCGTGGCCGAGGTGGAGCGGTTCCTCGAGGAGCAGGGCTGAGCCCTCCCCCGCCCGGGGTCACTCCACGGGCGGGGGCAGCTTCTGGGCCGGGCTCGGGTAGTCGGGTCCCTTGTCCGCGGCCGGGATCGAGTCGACGATGGTCACCGAGCCGTCCTTCTTGCCCACCGGCAGGTCGGTCTTGGGCATGGCGCCCGGCATGTAGCGCTTCCCGCCGTC
>JAKOVR010000183.1 GCA_029782025.1 Actinomycetes bacterium
TCACGCACCGGGAACCGCCAGCTCAACGCCGCCATCCACCGCATCGCCATCACCCAGATGCGCTGCCACGACGACGCCCACGCCTACCTCGAACGACGCATCGCCAACGGCAACACCAAGACCGAAGCGCTGCGAGCCCTCAAGCGACGCCTCTCCGACGTCGTCTACCGCTCCCTGCTCGCAGACACCCAACCCGCAGCCGCAGCGACCCCGCTCGCCGAGGCCGCTTGACATAGGAGCAAACCATGACCGCCACCGAGTCCGCCCCGCTGTCCGAGACGTCCGCCGCCGCGCTGGTGCACGAGCGGCTCGACCAGCTCCTCGCCGAGCTCGACCCGCGTGCCACCGACGTGGTCGAGTTCCGGGGTCGCCAGTACGACCTCGGCCTGGCGTGGGTGCACTTCCCCGAGGGCCGGGGCGGCCTCGGCGTGTCGCCCAAGCTCCAGCGCGACGTGGAGCGGCGCCTGCGAGAGGCGGGGGCCCACACCCCGGAGCACCGGGTGTTCTTCGGGCTGGCCATGGCCGGGCCCACGATCGTCACCCACGGCGACGACGCCATCAAGGACCGCATGCTGCGGCGCATGTTCACGGGCGAGGACGCGTGGTGCCAGCTCTTCAGCGAGCCCGGCGCCGGCTCCGACCTCGCCGGCCTCGCCTGCAAGGCGGTGCGCGACGGCGACGAGTGGATCATCACCGGCCAGAAGGTCTGGAACACCCTCGCCCACATCGCCGACCGGGGCATGCTGGTCGCCCGCACCGATCCCGAGACCCCCAAGCACAAGGGCCTCACCTACTTCGGCATCGACATGCACGCCCCGGGTGTGGAGGTGCGCCCGCTGCGCCAGATGACCGGCGAAGCCGAGTTCAACGAGGTGTACCTCACCGAGGTGCGGGTGCCCGACGCCGACCGCATCGGTGATGTGGGCGACGGGTGGCGGGTGGCCATGACCACGCTCATGAACGAGCGCACCACCATCGGCGGGGGCAGCGGCCTGCCGGCCCGCGGCTCGGGTCCGATCGCCGAAGCGGTGCGCATCTGGCAGGAGGAGTGCGGCGACCGCAACGCCGCGGCCAAGGACCGGCTCATGCGGGCCTGGATCGAGGCCGAGGTGCTCCGGCTCACCAACATCCGGGCCGGCCAGAACCGCCGCGTGGGGAACCCCGGTCCGGAAGGGTCCATCGCCAAGCTCATGTTCGCCGAGGTCAACATGCGGATCTACGAGCTGTGCGTCGACCTCCTCGGCCCCGAGGCGTTGGCCGGGTTCGACTACACCAACCGGCGCTCCGAGCACCTCGGGCTGGTGGGCCCGCCCGGCACCTCGCGCAAGATGTTCCTGCGCAGCCGGGCCAACTCGATCGAGGGCGGCACGTCGGAGATCCAGCGCAACATCCTGGGCGAGCGCGTCCTCGGCCTCCCCGGCGAGCCCCGCGCCGACAAGGACCTCCCCTGGAGCCAGGTGCCCCGGTCCTGACCGCCCCGGCCTGACCGCCCGGAGCCACACGCCTCGGGTCGAGGGTTGACCGCCCCGGTCAGCGCCCGGCAGCGACGGTGAAGGCCCGGAGCTCGATCTCGACCTCGGCGTGGACCTTCACCAGCAGCAGGCTCGGCGGTTGCACGCCGAAGTCGGTCACGTCGATGCGGGTGGCGCCGGTGATGCCGAGCACCCCGTCTCGCTCCTCCACCCGGAGCTGCCCGTCGATGCTGCGGGTCACGCCGTGGAAGGTGAGGTCGCCGGTGGCGTCCCACGTCGAGGGGACGTCCTCGCTCGCGGCCATCGAGGTGAGGACCCCCCGGACGGTGGGGTGGCGCCGGATGTGGAGGCGCCGTTCGGCCTCCCGGTCGATGAGCGGGTTGCCCGAGCGCATGCCGCCGAGGTCGAAGCCGATCTCGCCGGCCGGGGCGTCGGGGTCGAACCAGCCGGTGACCGCGGCCTCGGTGTGGATGGGATGGATGCTCGACGACGCCCGGATGACGATGACCGACCGGTCCGGATCCAGATCGTGGCGGGCCACGGCGCTCAGAGCTCCACCTGCAGCCCCACGTCGATGACCTGGTGGGGCGGCAGCTTGAAGTAGTTGGCGGCGGGGGTGGCGTTGCGGGACATGAAGGCGAACAGCCGCTCCCGCCACATGACCATGCCGGGGCGGTCGGTGACGAGCACGGTCTCCTTGCCCAGGGTGTACAACGCGATGTCGGGGTCGAACGCGAACTTGCCGAGGTTGTGCTCGGCCAGGTCGCGGGGCACGTCGGGTTCCTCCATGAAGCCGTAGCGGAGGATCACCTGGTGGAAGCCGTGCCCCAGGTCGCGGTGCTCGAGCCGCCGGGCGCCGAGCACGCGGGGCACCCGCTCGGTGACGAGCGAGACGATCAACTCGGTGTCGTGGACGACCCTGTTGTGCCGCAGGTTGGCCAGCAGCGCCGGCGGGGTGTGGCCGGGCTGGCCGTACAGGTACACGTGGGTGCCGGGCACCCGGGGGACGGCCTCGTGGGGCTCGCTGTCGACCAGCTGCTGCAGCGGCAGCTTGCCCTTTCCGATGTGGTCGGCCACCAGGCGTCGACCGGTGTTCCAGGTGGTGAACACGGTGAGCAGGAGGAGTCCGACGAGGAGCGGGAACCAGCCGCCGTCGGGGATCTTGAACACGTTGGCCCCGAAGAAGCCGGTCTCCACCACGAGCAGCCCGGCGCAGATCGAGCCGGCCTTGGCGGTGGACCAGCCGAAGCGCCGCCTGGCCACGACGTAGAACAGGATCGTGGTGATCACCATCGTGTTGGTGACGGCCAGCCCGTAGGCGGCGGCGAGGTTGGAGGAGGAGCGGAAGCCGAGGACGAGGCCGATGCAGGCCACCATCAACGCCCAGTTCACGGCGGGCAGGTAGATCTGCCCGGCCTGGTCCTCGGCGGTGTGGATCACCCGCATGCGGGGCGAGTAGCCGAGCTGGATGGCTTGCACCGTGAGGCTGAAGGCGCCCGAGATGAGGGCCTGGGAGGCGATGACCGTGGCCATGGTGGCCAGGGCCACGAACGGGTAGATCAGGGGGTCGGGGACCATGCGGAAGGTGGGGTTGTCGATGTGCTCGGGGTGCTGCAGCAGCATCGCGCCCTGCCCGAAGTAGGCCAGGACGAGCGCCGGCAGCACGAGGGTGACCCAGCCGAGCTGGATGGGCCGGCGTCCGAAGTGGCCCATGTCGGCGTAGAGCGCCTCCCCACCGCAGGCCACCAGGAAGATGGCCCCGAGCGAGAGGAACCCCTTGGCGCCGTTGTGGGCGAAGTACTCGATGCCCCACCGGGGGTCGAGAGCCCGGAACACCGAGGGGTAGCCGGCGATCTGCCGGGCCCCGAGCACGGCCAGGCACAGGAACCACACCACCATGACGGGACCGAACAGCTTGCCGATCGTGGCCGTCCCCTTGCGCTGGATGAGGAAGAGACCGACGAGGATCACCACCGAGATGGGCACGACGTAGGTGCTGAGGCTCGGGGTCGCCACCTCGAGCCCTTCGACCGCGGCCAGCACGGAGATGGCCGGGGTGATCACGCCATCGCCGTAGAGCAGCGCGGTGCCGAACAGGCCGAGCAGCACCAGGGCGCCGATCCGGGGCACGCGGCCGTCGACCCGGGCGGCGTCGCGCCGGTTGCCCGAGTTGTCGGCGCCGGCGGGCTGGGCCAGGGCGGCGAGGGCCAGCACGCCGCCTTCCCCGTCGTTGTCGGCCCGCATCACGAAGAGGAGGTACTTGACCGTGATCACGATCATCAGCGCCCAGAAGATGAGCGAGCACACCCCGAGCACGTTGGCCTCGTCGACCTCGAGCCGGTGGTGCGGGCTCTCGAAGGTCTCGTGGACGGCGAAGAGCAGGTTGGTGCCGATGTCGCCGTAGACCACCCCGAGGGCGCCGAGGGTCAGCCCGACCGTTCGGGACAGCGACGGTGCCGCGTGGTGGCCCTGGGCCCCCGCCCCTCCGTGATCGCCGCTCATCGGTGGGCAGTCTGCCCCACCACGCCGTCCGGCGGGGAACCGGGGTGCCCTGCGGTACCCTCCCGTCATGCCGGGGGGTGTCGTGCGCTTCGTCGGTCGCGAGGTGCCGCTGGCCGGCCTGCGCGACGCGGCGCGGGAGGCCGCATCGGGCCGGGGATCCTTCGTGGTGGTGCGGGGCGACGCCGGGGCCGGGAAGACCCGCCTCGTGACCGAGCTCGTCGAAGGCCTCGACCCGGCCGACCGATGGCGGGTGGTGTGGTGCCGCGGGGTGGAGGGGCCGGGTCGCGGGCGTGACCTCCAGCGGCGCATCGAACGAGCGATCCCCGCGGTGGGAGGGCCCGCCGGTGACGACGTGGAGCTCGTCGACCGGTTGCTCGACGCCGCCGACGAGACGCCGGTCCTCGTGGTGGTGGACGACGTGCAGTGGATCGACCCGGACTCGGTGCCGATGCTGCGGGCCCTCGGGGCCGGGTGCGCATCCGGTCGGGTGCTCGTGGTCGCCACCGAGCGGTCGGCGTCGGGGGGGCCGGTCGAGCTCCGCCTCGGCCGCCGGGCCGACCGGACGGTCGAGGTGGAGGGGCTCGACGCCCGGGCCGTGGCCGACCTGCTCTCGGATGCGGCCGGCGGTCCGGTGCCGGACGGCACGGTGGCCGCCGCCCTCGCCGCCACCGGCGGCAACCCGCTGCTGTTGGTGGAGGCCGTGCCGCCGCTCGTCACGGCCGGGCGACTCGGCGATGCCGGTGCGTGGGACGACGTGCTGCCGAGCGGCGTGGCGGGCCTCGTCGCCGTGCGCGTCGCCGCCCTCGACCCCCCCGATCAGCGCCTGCTCCGGGCCGCCGCGGTGGCGGCCGAGGCGGAGCCCGACGGCGCACCGCCGGGTCGCCTCGCCCCCCTCGCCGCGATCGACGTCGGGTCGGCGACGGCCCGGCTGGCGGCGCACGCCGACCTGGTGGAGGTCGGGGCCGGGGTGCGGTTCCGCCACGACCTCCTCCGCCGCGCCATCCTCGCCTCCGTGCCCCCCGACGAGGCGGCCACGCTGCACAGCGCGCTGGCGGCCTCGCTGCCCGAGAGCGCCGGGCTGGCCGTGACGGCGGCCCGGGCCACCCATCTCGGCGCCGCGGCCCCGGTGACCGGCGGGTGGGAGGAGGCCGCGGCGGCGGGAGCCCGGGCCGCCGCCCTCGCCGCGGCCTCGGGTGCCGTCGCCGATGCGGCCGCCTGGTGGGAGCGGACCTTCGCCTGGCTCGGGCCGGTCGGCGCCACGCCCCGCGCCGGTGCCCTGCTCTCCGCCGCCGATGCCGCCAGCCGGGCCGGCCGGATCGACCTCGCCCGGGCGTGGTACCGGGCCGCCGCCGACACGGCGGAGCAGGAGGCGGAGGGTGACGAGGTGCTCGCCCGTGCCGCGCTCGGCGCCGGCTCGTTGGGCGGCGGGTTCGAGATCCACCTGCGCGACCACGAGGGCCTGGCGTTGGGGGAGCGGGCCCTCGCCGCCCTCGGCGATCGCCGGCCCCACCTCCGGGCCCGGCTCCTGGCCCGGCGCTCGGTCGCGCTGTCGTTCCAGGGGCGCGACACCGAGCGGGCGGCCGCCGTCGCGGAGGCGCTGGCGCTGGCCGAGGCGACGGGCGACGCCGCCGCCCTCACCGAAGCGCTGGCCGCGGCGTTCGACCTCCGCAGCGCTCCCGCCGACCTGGCGTGGCGCGCCGCCGAGGCCCCCCGCCTGCTGGCCGCGGGCGTGGCCAGCGGCGAGGTCGGCCTCGAGGCCCTGGCTCGCCGCCACCGGGTGGTGACCCTCCTCCAACAGGGCGACATGGTGGGCGCCCACGCCGAGACCTCCGCCCTCGCCGCGCTGGCCCGGGCCCACCCCGACGCCGAGTTCGGCTGGTACGCGGCGATGCTCGAAGGGATGCTGGCGCTCCTCCGCGGGCAGGTCGACCGGGCCGACGAGCGCTGCCGGGTGGCCGAGGAGCTGGGTCGGGCCGCCGGGTCGCACAACGCCCGGCTGCTGTGCGACTGGACGCTCCGGGCCGCGGTGCTGCGGGCCCAGGGCCGCATCGACGAGGCCGGCGCGCTGTTCCGGACGATGCTCGAGGAGCACCCGGACGCGACCCACGGCTTCGACATCGGCCCGGTGGTCCTGGCCCTCGACGGCTGGCCGGTCGAGGAGGTTCGCCGCGCCCTGGACGCGCTCCCCCTCGCCATGCTCGAGATGGCGGTCGGCACGTCCCAGGAGTTGCTGGTGGCCTGGCTGGGAGGGGAGGCCGAGTTCGCCATCGGGGAGGCCGGCCCCTGGACGGCCCACGTGCTCGCCACCATGCCGCCCCATGCCGACCAGTTCGTGGTGGACGGCGAGGGGGCCGACTGCTTGGGTCCGGCCGCGCACGCGCTGGCGCGGGCCAGCGCCCTCAGCGGCCGTCGGGACGAGGCGGCCCAGTGGTACGAGCGCGCCGAGACGCTCCTCGCGGGCGCCGGCGCGCCGCTCCTGCTCCGTCGGCTCCGGGCCGAGCAGGCCGCGCTGTCGTCGTCCGGCCGGTCGTCGTCCGGCCGGTCGTCGCCTCCGGTGCCCGCTCGTGACGAGGTCCCCGCCCTCGACGCGCCCGATCCGCTCCTCCGGCGTGAGGGCGAGGTGTGGCTGGTGCGCTTCGGGGGTGCGTCGGCGCGGCTGCGCGACCGGAAGGGCCTGCGGGACCTCGCCGTGCTCCTGGCCCATCCTGGGCGGGAGGTGCACGTGCTCGACCTCGCCGGGCCGGCCGGCGGCGCGCCGGCGCCGATCACCGGCGGCGGGATCGGCCCCGCCCTCGACGCCACCGCCCGCCGCGCCTATGAGGACCGGCTGCGGGAGCTGGCCGGCGACATCGCCGAAGCCGACGCCCATGCCGACCTGGCGCGGGCCGACCGGCTCCGCGACGAGTTCGAGCTCATCACCGCCGAGCTCACCGCCGCCCTCGGCCTCGGCGGTGCGCCCCGTCAGGTCGGGGATCCGGCCGAACGGGCCCGCAAGGCCGTCCGCATGCGGATCGCCGACGCCCTGGCGCGGCTGGAGGCCGAGCTCCCGGCGCTGGGTCGGCACCTTCGGGCGTCGGTGCGCACGGGGCTCTTCTGCTCCTACGAGCCCGAGACCTCACCGGGGTGGACGGTGGAGCCGTGATCGGCGCCCGGGTCAGCGCCGCTCGATGGTGACGACGGCGGTGTAGTCGGGGACCCGCGACGCCGGCTCTCGGTGGCCCGGGTCGCCGGCCACGAGGACGTTCCCCTCGGGCCAGTGCACCTGGACGGTGCGGGCGGGCAGGCGGGCGTAGCGCAACCGCCCCTCGAAGGTGCCGGTGGCGGAGCGGAGCAGGACCGGCGCGCCGTCGGCGAGGCCGAGGGCGCGGGCGTCGTCACCGTCGATGTAGACGGCGTCGCGGGCGGCGCCGGTGAGCGGATCGGTGGCGGACCACACCAGGGAGTTGAACTGCTTGCCCCGGCGGGTGGCCACCACGAAGCAGCCGGGCGGCACCTCGATGCGGACGGGGTCGAGCGGGGTGAAGCGGCCCCGGCCGGAAGGGGTCGGGAAGGTCCCGCCGGCGGCGAGGTGGCGGCCGCCCCACTGGACGGCGTCGCCGGTGGCGGCGAGGGTCTCGATGCCGGCGTACAGGGGCACGACCCGGGCGATCTCCTCCCGCAGGGAACGGTTGTCGGACCACGCGAAGTGCGGCGCCAGCGCGGGATCGACCCGACCGGCCACGTCGCCGTAGACGCGCCACTCGCTCCTCGCCTCGCCGACGGCGCGGGGGATCTCGGGCGAGAAGGCGATGCGGCGCTCGGTGGTGGTCTCGGTCCCGCCGCCCTCCTGCTCGTACCGCGTGCGTACGGGCAGGACGATCACGTCCTCGCCGGGTATCAGCATCTGGCTGGTGAGCACGATGTCCATGTGCACCCGGAGCGGTACGCGTGCCATCGCCGCTTCGACGTGGCGCGGGTCGGGGAGCACGTCGAGGAAGTTGCCGCCGCTCATCCACAGCACGTCGAGCTCGCCGGCGGCGGCGTCGTCGACCATCTCCGGCGCGGTGCGGCCGGGGCGGTCGGGGACGGGGAACCCCCAGGCCTCGGCCAGCGCGGCGGCGTTGTCGGCCGTGACGTCGAGCCCGCCGGGGAACGCCGTGGCGTAGGCCCCCATCTCGGCCCCGCCCTGCACACCGCTGTGGCCGCGCAGCGGGACGAGCCCGGCGCCATCGCGGCCGACGTTGCCCCGGGCGAGGGCCAGGTTCACGATGGCCCGCACGCCGTCCACCGAGTCGCGGTGCTGGGTGATCCCCATCGACCAGAGCAGGATGGCGGCGCCGGCCGACGCGTACTCGTCGACGAAGGCCTCGACCTGGTGCAGGGTGAGGCCGCAGGCGTCGAGCAGGCCGTCGAGGGGCTGGGCCGCCAGCGCGGCGACGAGGTCGTCCCATCCCTCGGTGTGGGCCTCGATGAACGGCTGGTCGACGCCGCCCCGCTCGACCAGCAGCTTCAGCGCGGCGTTGGCGAAGGCGACGTCGCCCCCGGGCCGCACCGGCACGTGGAGGTCGCAGATCCGGGTGCCGAACAGGGCCGACTCGGCGTTGCTCGGCACCCAGTAGGCGTCGAGCCCGGGCTCGAGGTACGGGTTGACCACCACCACCCGCGCCCCCCGCCGCTTCGCCAGGTAGAGGTACTTCATGAGCACCGGCTGGTTGTTGGCGGGGTTGGCCCCCCACAGCACCACGAGGTCGGACTCCAGCACGTCCTGCAGGGAGCAGGTGCTGGCGGCCACACCGATGGTCTGCTTCAACCCGACCGTCGACGGGGCGTGGCAGACGCGGGCGGCCGAGTCGACCGAGGCGACACCCATGGCCCGGGCGGCCTTGCCGGCGCAGTAATAGGTCTCATTGGTCAGGCCGCGGCTGGTGAGGTAGAGCGCGGTGCGGTCGGGGGCCCGGCCGATGGCGGCGGCGAGGGTGTCGAGGGCCTCGTCCCACGACACGGGACGGAAGTGGGTGTCCCCGGCCCGGCGGCGCAGCGGCCGGTCGAGCCGACCGAGCGAGCGCAGCTCGGCGCCGGAGCGGTGGGCGAGGTCGGCGATCGACGTGGTGGCCCAGGTCGCGGCCGGGATCGTGGGTGCGGTGTTCAGCTCGAGCAGGCGGAGGCGGGTGGTGCACAGGTGGACGCCGTCGATCGTCCAGTCGTGGAAGCCGGCGACGCCCAGCGCGCACCCGTCGCAGACGCCCTGGCTGAGCACCTTCCACGCGTACCCGAGGTCGTGCCGGTTGCTCCACACCGCCCGGGCCATCTCCCGGTAGTGGTGGGGCTTCTGGTGGCCGGCGCCGTTGGGCGCCCACGCCGCCCAGAGCTCGGGGTGCACGGCCAGCCGCGTGCGGTCGCGGCTGCGCTCGGGGGGACGGTCGCCGCCGACAGCGCCCGGGCCCACGGTCAGGTCCCCGGGACGTCGCGGGTGCGGGCGGTCACCACCGTGACCACCTTGCCGAGCCCTTCGTCGAGGAGGTCCACCACGACGGAGCCGTCGCTCGGCGGGCCGATGAACCGGGCGCGGGACCGGATCGGTCCGACACGGGCCTGGGTGAGGTACCGGATGTCGATGTCGCTCACCACCTGGGGCCGATCCAGCGCGTGGGTGGCCAGCTCCTCGGCCGCCGCTTCGGCGGCGAGGCCCACCATGGCCCCCTGCAGCGCCCCGGCGGGGTTGAGCAGGTCCGGCCGCAGGGGGAGGCGCACCTCGCCCCGCGCCGCGTCGATCACCTCGACGCCGGCCGCCGTCCGGACGGGCTCCTCCAGCGGGGGGACGGCCGACCAGAGCTCGGCCAGGCGGTCGAGGTCGAGCACCGGCTTGTCCGGATCGCCGGGCCGGCGGGGGACGTGCACGAACCCGAGCAGCGCCACCCCCAGCTCGGCGCCGTGGTCGTCGGTGAGGGGGACGGCGACGGTGGTCGAGCGCTTGCCGGCCCGGAGGATGTCGGCGCGGGCGTGGATCGTGGTCGGCGCGGGGATGGCCGGGGTGCGAACGGAGAGGTCGGAGGTGAAGCTCCACACCTCGGGGTCGGTGTCGACGGCGAGGCCGGCCACGGCGTCGACGAGGAACACGACCGCGCAGGACCGAACGGTGCCGTGGATCGAGACGGCGGGCCCCGCCGCGAGGCGGCCGACGATGGTGCCGTCGAGCGGCGCCGCGGTGACGCCGAGGCGGGATGGCACCGGCCACACCGGCTCGACACCGTCGCCCGGAGGACCGGTGGAGATGTCGGTCATCGCGAACCGTCCGTCACGGCGGCGACGCTACCGGTCGACTTCCGGGACGGACCAAGCCCGGAGGCGGCCGCCGTCGTGCGGCCCACGAATGGGACGACGGCGGCGAGGAACCGTTGGGGGTGCTCCTCCATCGGGAGGTGGCCGCAGCCGGGGATCACGACGAGCTCGCTACCCGGGATCAGCGCGGCCAGCTCGAGGCTCTTCGCCGTCGGCACGATGCGGTCGTGGTCACCGGTGATGACCAGCGTGGGGGTGGTGATCGCGGCGGCGTGGGCGCGACCGTCGGGGGCGAGGAACGACGTGGAGAAGGCCCACAGCGCTTCGGCCCAACCGTCGGCACCGAAGGCGGCGGTGGCCGCCTCCACCGCCTCGGCGGTGATGGCACCGGCGTCGTGCCACACGTTGCGCAGGATCCGGGGGACGGCCCGGACCGCGGTGCGGGCCATGAACCGGGGGGCGGCCGAGGCCACGCCGGGGAGACGCCCGACCAGGCGGGCGGCCGAGGGCGGCCCGTGGGGCCCGAGCACGGCGGCGTCGACGAGGACGAGCGCGGCCACGAGGTCCGGTGCGTCGTGGGCGACCTCGACCGCCACGGACCCACCGGCCGAGCTCCCGATCAGCACGGCGCGGTCGATGCCCAGCGCGTCGAGGAGCGCGACGGTGGTGGCGGCCTCGCTGTCGAAGGCGTATGGGCGGATGGGGGACGAGGGCGGGGGGAGCGGGGAGCGGCCCCAGCCGGGGCGGTCGAAGGCCACGACGCGCCGGCCGGCGGCGCGGAGGGGTCCGACGACGTGGCGCCAGGCCAGCAGGTTGGCGCCGAACCCGTGGAGGAGCACGAGCGGATCGCCCGTCGGCTCCCCGTCGGGTGGCGCGTCGAGCACGTGGACCGTCAGCCCGCCGCCGAGCTCGACCATGGTGGTGTGGGTCCACCACGCCCGTCCCGGCATCGGGGTGGTCGGCTCGGGCCAGGCGGTGGCATCCACGCAACGCAGTAGACCACGCCCGCGGGGCGCGGTCACACTGGGCCGGTGCAGCTGTCGGCGGTCGTCTCCACCCTGGCCGTCGGGTTCACCGTGATCTTCGCGTGGCCCCAGGCCATCCGGGCCCTGCGCCACGGTGTGGAGGGCGTGGCCCCGGGGGCCATCGTCCAGTCGCTCGTGTCGGCCTCGATGTGGTTCGGCTACGGGGCGGCGCGCGGCCTCGTGGAGGTGATGGTCGCCGATCTCGGCGTGATCACCGGGCAGGTGCTCGTGACCCTGCTGCTGGTCCGGGCTGGTCGGCTCGGACGGACGGCCGCCATCGCCGCCGCCGCGGCCTCGCTGGCGCTGGTCCTCGTCGCCCAGGTCCCGGCCCTCACCGCGGCCGTCGTGGCCGGCGGCGGCCTGCTCGGCCTGAGCTCGGCCGCCACCCAGCTCCTCGAGGTGATCCGCGAGCCCGACCGGCTCGAAGGGCTGTCGGCCGGGTCGTTCCTGCTCCTGACGCTGCTGGCGGCGTCGTGGCTGGGCTACGGGATGGACCGGTCCGACTGGGCGATCATCGCCCCGAACATCGTGATGATCCCCATCGCCGGCACCATCACGGTGGCGGCCTGGCGGGCCCACACCGGTGTGGTCGTGCCCGCGGTGGTCGACGCCGAGCTCGCGCCCTGACGCCTCGGCCGGTGCTACCGGGCCAACGGCCCGAGCGCCTCGGCGATGGGCTCGAGGTCGGCGATCGGGAACGGGGGCGGCAGGTAGACGATGCCGAGGTCGAGCCCGGCCGCGCCGAAGGCGGCGGCCTGCTCGGCTAGCGCGGCCGGGCCCTGGGCCGGGTCGTAGCGCAGGTGGATGGAGGTGGTGATCTCGGCCGGATCCCGCCCGATCGCGGCGCAGCAGGCGTGCAGCCGGTCGCGGTCGGCCTGCCACTGGGCGACGGGCGCCCCGGGGTGGTTCCAGTGCTGGGCCCACCGGGCGGCGGCCGGGAGGGTGCGGGTGGGTCCCGTGCCGCCGATGCAGATCGGGGGGTGGGGTCGCTGCACCGGCTTGGGGTTGCACATGGCGTCGCGCAGCTGGAAGTAGCGGCCCTCGAAGGTCGTGCGCTCGTCGGTGAGGAGGCCGGTGATCACGGCCAGCGCCTCGTCGAAGCGGTCGAAGCGCTCCCGCAACGATCCGAGGGGGATGCCGTAGGCGTCGGCCTCCTCGATGTTCCAGCCGGCGCCGAGCCCGAGCTCGAGCCGGCCACCGGAGATGATGTCGACGGTGGCGGCCATGTTGGCCAGCACGGCGGGGTGGCGGTAGGGGACGCCGGTGACGAGCACCCCGACCCGGAGCCGCCGGGTGGCCTGGGCCAGCGCGGTGGTGACGGTCCACCCCTCGAGGCAGGGGCCGGTCGGGTCGGAGAAGATCGGGTAGAAGTGGTCGAAGGTCCATCCCGACTCGAACAGCTCGATGGCGTCGGCCGCCCGCCACACCGCGAGCATCTCCTCCCAGGTGGTGTTCTGGGGAGCGGTCTTGAAGGCGAAGCGCATGGCGCGACGCTACCGTTCGCCCGTGCCGGCCCCGTCCTCTCCCTCCGAGCGCTACGACCGTGCCTACTTCGACCGGTGGTACCGCGCCGATGAGTTCGGCGACCCGGTCCGACTCGCCCGCAAGGCCACCTACGCCCTGGGCGCGGCCGAGTACGTGCTCGACCGGCCCGTGCGCAGCGTGCTCGACGTCGGGTGCGGCGAGGGGAACTGGTTCGGGGCGTTGCGCCGGCTCCGGCCGGGCATCGCCTATGTCGGGGTGGATCCGAGCGAGTACGCCGTGCGCCGGTTCGGTCGTCGGCGCAACCTGCGTCAGGGGTCGATCGTCGAGTTGGCGTCGATGGACTTCTCCGCCGCCGACCTGGGGCCGAGCCAAGCCTTCGACCTGGTGGTGTGCAGCGACGTGATCGGGTACGTGCCCACCCCCGAGCTCCGCGTCGGGCTGTGCGCCATCAGCGCCTTGCTCGGCGGTGTGGCCCTGATCGAGGTCTTCACCAGCGAGGACGATTTCGTCGGCGACGTGGAGCACTACCTGCGGCGGCCCGCTCGCACCTACGAGCGGCTCTTCGCCGCCGCCGGGCTCCGGCGGATCGGGCCCCACCTCTACGTCGGTGACCGTGCCTGGCCCGACCTGGCGGCGCTCGAGCGCTGACCCAGCGCTTCACGCCAGCACGTCGGTCACGGTGCCGTCGGTGCGCCACCAGCCCATGAGCTCCACGCCGACATCGGCGAGCTGGTCGTGGACCAACTCGAACACGGCCCGGTCGTGGGGGCTCGGCTCCCGGGGGTGGGCGCAGCTCGACAGCAGCAGGACCGCGGTGACACGGTCGTCGATCCCCACGGTGGCCATGGCCCAGGCCAGCACGGTGTGGATGTCGGACCAGGGCTCGTCGAAGGCCGCGTAGGCGACGCACCGGCCGGTGGGGTCGAGCAGGGCGGCGGCGAAGACGTGGCCGAGGTGGCGGCGGTGGAGGCGCCGGGCCAGCTCGGCGGCGTCAGTGGGGGCGAACAGGTCGAGGTCGGGCAGGGGCATGGCGAGCTCCTCGGGAGGCCAGGGACGGGACGGTGCGGCCGGGGGCCGCACGAGGCCGCTGGTGGCCCGACGTGGAGGGGAGGTTACCGACGGGGTCCGACAGCGACGGCGGGCGCCGGGGCGCCGGCGCGTGTCCCCACGGCGAACACCGCCACCCCGCAGAGGGCGAGCACCGCCGGGAACAGGTAGGCGACCCCGAACCCGGCCACGTCGGCGAGCTGGCCGACGGCGTAGCCGCCGAACCCCTGGCCCACGTCCATCAGCGCCACCGCAGAACCGATGACCGCGCCCCGCTCCTCGTCGGCCACCAGATCCGAGAGGTACGACACGACGGCGGGGAACACGAGGGCCCAGCCCACACCCACCAGCGCCGTGCCGAGCGACGCCAGGACGGGGTGCCGCAGGCCGGCCATCACCAGCAGGCCCGTGACGAGGGACGCGACGCCGGGGTAGAGGACGCGCACCGGGCCCACCCGGTCGCTGAGCTTCCCGGCCCCCAGCCGCACCAGCAGGATCGAGCCGGCGAAGGAGACGTACAGCGGTCCGGAGCCCTCGAGGCCGATCGACCGGGCGTAGAGGGCCGATTGGGAGGTGATGGCCGTGTACCCGACGCCGAGCGTGAGCAACAGCACGCCGGGCACCAGCGCCGCACGGTGGAACAGCGGGGTGGGGCCCCGGGCGGCACCGTCGCCGCCGCCGTGGGGGCTGGCAGCGGCGGGGGCCGTCTCCGGCAGCCGCCAGAGCATCGCCGCGGCGGCGACCTCGAGCGCGGCGAGCACGGCCCAAGCGGTGGCCGGCCCGCGGTGCAGCAGCGCCTCGCCCGCCACGGGGCCGACGGCGAAACCGGCGTACAGCGCGAGGCTCAGCCGGGCCACGGCCGCGCCGCGTGCGCCCGGGCCGGCCAGATCGGTCGATGCCGCCACGGCGGCGACGTAGAACGCGCTCCCGGCCACGCCCTGCAGGAACCGCACCGCCAGCACCACCTCCACGCTGCGGGCACCGATCAGGGCGAGGAACAGCGCGCCCAGCACCAACGGCGCCACGCGGAGCACGGCCCGGCGCCCGTGCCGGTCGACCCATCGTCCGGCGACGGGTCGCGTGCCGATGGCGGCGACGAAGAAGATCGACACGGCGAACCCACCCATCGCCTTCGACCCGCCGAGCTCGCCCGTGACGTAGAGAGGGACGGCGGAGAACACCGAGCCGAGGGCCAGGTAGGCGCACAGCGCGGCGGCGTCCAGGCGGGCGCGGGGCGGGAGGAGTCCGGCCGGCCGGACGGGAGGGTCGCTCGACACTCCGGCCGACGCTACCGACGGTCGGGCGTGGTGGGGGAGCCCGGTGCGAGGTGCAATGCTGCAGAGGTGAGGAACACGGCCTCCGGGAGGTGGGGACGACGTCCGGCGCGCACGACCGCGGGAGCGGTGGTCGGCGCGATCCTCGCCGTGGGGTTCGGCCTGCTCCTCCTGCCCGGCCCGGCCGCCGCCCAGAGCCCGCGGCGCTCGACGACGACGTCTGCGGCGACGCCGACCACCCGCGTCGGCGGCGGCCCGACCACGACGGTGCCCCCGCGGCTCGTGGGGATCACCCCGGACGCCCCCGCCGGCGTGGTCGGTGCCGTGACCGGGACGGCGGCGCGGGCCAACAGCGTGGCGTGGTTCGCCGTCGATCCCGTGGCGCCCGACCAGCTCCGGCTCGGGCTGGTCAACTCGTTCCTCGTGCGCGAGCCCTCGTTCGAGGCGACGGTCCGCATCGGCCGGCCGGACGGCGATCGCATCGAGACCCTCGTGCGGGTCCAGGGCCAGGCCCTGAGCGGGGTGGAGACGTCGTTCCGCGGGGGGTCGGCGTCGCTGCCCCGCCCGGTGACCGTCGAGGAGCCCACGGACGGGGTGATCGGCCTGCCCCTCCCGGCCGTCGACACCACCCCCGAGGGCACCGTGGTGTGGGCCGAGGTGCGGTACCGCCTCGACGGGTCGGTGGTCACCGCGGTGTCCCCGGCCTTCCGCCTCGACCAGCTGCGGGTGGCCGAACCGGGCGCCACGACGCCGGCCGGGTGGGCGCTGATCGACCCGACCGGCACGGCCGGGGCGATGGTCGAGATCGGTCCCGGTCCGTTCGTCCGGGCCGACACCGAGCAGCTCGAGGTGGCCTTCATCGCCCCGCCGCCCAAGGAGGTGCAGGGGCATGCCGTGCTCGGGGCCGTGTCGGAGATCGCGGTGGTGGCCGGGGGCATCGACGAGGCGCCCGTCGCCGTGCTGGTCGTCGACGAGGTCCGTCGCACGTTGGTGGCCCGCCGCGGGGCGACCGCACCGTCGGGCACGTTGCCGACCAGCGGGGCCGGGGAGGGCGAGACGGCGATCAGGGTGCGGGCGGCTGACCTCGAGACGGTGATCGGGACGCGTCTCGCTCCGGGCCAGCGCGTGGGCATCCTGCGCCGGCTCACCCTCGACGACGGCGAGGTGCTCGTGGCGCCGGGAGTGCTCACCCCGGTCGGCCGAGCCGTGGCCACGACCACGCAGCTGGCCCCCCCCGAGACGCGGCTGCGCCGCCGCGACGTGGACACCTCCAGCAGCCGCCCGGCGGTGCTGGCCGTCCTGGGCGTCGGCTCCGTGCTGCTGGCCGGCATGCTCGTGTACTGGTACCGGACCTCCGACGCCGTGGCCCTGCTCCGGTTCAACTGGCGCCATCGCCGCCGACCCGAAGGGGGGGTGCGGCGCCCTCCCCCCGGCGTGAAGCGCAGCCCCGACCCCGGGGACGACGCCCCCGAGGACGGTCAGGCCGCCCCGTAGACGGCCTCCACCGTCGCCCGCAGGTGGCGGAGGAAGGCGTCGGCACCGAGCGGCGCGCCGGTGGCCCGCTCGACGAGCTCGGGGGCGGGGTACCGGGAGGCGTGACCGTGCACGTTGCGGCGGAGCCAGCCGAGGAGCTCGGGGAAGTCGCCGGCAGCCATGAGCGCGTCGAGGTCGCCGAGCTCCCGGCCCGCCGCCTCGAAGAGCTGGGCGGCGAGCAGGTTGCCGAGGGTGTACGTGGGGAAGTAGCCGAACGCGCCCATCGACCAGTGGATGTCCTGCAGCACCCCGTCGGCGGCCGACGGCGGGCGGACCCCGAGCAGGGCCTCGTAGGTGTCGTCCCAGGCGTCGCGCAGGTCGTCGACGCCGAGCGACCCACCGAAGAGCGCCCGCTCGATCTCGAAGCGGGCCACGATGTGGAGGTTGTAGGTCGCCTCGTCGGCCTCCACCCGGATCAACGACGGTCGGACCGTGTGGAGGGCCGGATGGATGGCATCGACCGTCGTGCCGGCGCGGTCGGGGAAGTGGGCGACGAACCGCGGGTGGGCCCAGCGCCAGAACGCCTCGCTGCGGCCCACGAGGTTCTCCCACAGCCGGCTCTGCGACTCGTGGACACCGAGCGACACCGCCCCACCCATGGGGGTGCCGGCCCAGGCCGGGGGCAGGCCCTGCTCGTAGAGGGCGTGGCCGGCCTCGTGCATCACGCCGTAGAGACCGGGGCGCAGGTCGTCGTCGGCCCAGCGCCAGGTGATGCGCACGTCGCCGGGCCCGAAGCCGGTGGTGAACGGGTGCGCCGATGCATCGAGGCGTCCGGCCTCGAAGTCGTAGCCCATCGCCGTGGCCACCTCGCGGCCGAAGGCCTCCTGGCCCGCGACCGGGAAGGGGCCGGTGACCGCCGACTCGTCCACCGCCACGCCCCGGCCGACGGCCGCGTGCACGATGCCCACGAGCTCGTCACGGAGGTCGGCGAGCAGGGGGGCGACCATCGCCTCGGTCATGCCCGGCTCGAACTCGTCGAGGAGCGCGTCGTAGCGGGTGGCGGCGATGCCGGCGGCGACGTAGGCGTCGGCCTCCTGCATCGTGAGGTCGATGACCCGGCGCAGGTCGGGGGCGAACACGGCGAGGTCGTCCTCGGCCCGGGCCCGCTGCCATGTGACGAGCGCGGCGCTGGTGGCCTCGGCCTTGGCCCGGGCCAGGTCGCCGGGCACCGCGGTGGCCCGGGTGACGGCCCGGCGGGCCTCCCGCACCTGGGCGGCCAGCTCCGACCCGGGCTCGGCCACCGCGGCGGCGGCCTCGATGGCCGCGGCCAGCGCGGGGTCGGTGAGCTTCTCGTGGGCCAGGCCGGCCAGCGCCGACAGCACCCGTCCCCGCCCCGGCTGCCCCTTGGGTGGCATGACCGTCTCCTGGTCCCAGCCCAGCACGGCACCGGCGTCGTGCAGGGCGGCGATGTCGGCCCACCGGGCCAGGAGCTCGTGGGCGGCAGCGGGCACGGGGGGCGCAGCGGAGTCGGGCATGGTCGGGGAGTGTAGGTACCATGCCGCCTTCCCTGGTCGGGGGGAACAGGAGGCGACGACATGGATGCAGACAGCGAGCACGCGCCCGTGACCGAAGGGGCGGCGTCGGGGGCCGGCGAGGAGTTGGTGGAGGCGGGCGAGGGCGCGCTCGTGGCCGTCGGACCGCTGCCCCACGGCATCGCGCTCCCGCTCCCGCGACGAGGGGCGTCGCCGTTGCTCGACAAGGTGGCGCGGGCCAACGAGCACGCCCGCGACCTGGCCCTCGGGCGGTTGGCCGGCTGGTTCCCCGGCTACGACTTCGCCGCTGCAGCCCAGAACACCGACGACCGTCGCTTCTGCGTGCTCGACATCGGCACCGAGCTGCTCGACCACCTCCAGGCCGTCCCCTCCCTCGAGCGCTTCCTGGTGCAGAAGGAGCACCTGTTCGCGGAAGGAGGCATCACCTTCTCCAACGGCGAGCAGCCCGGGCACCTCCCGGCCCCGCCCCTGGCATCGAGCGGCATCGGCGCCGTGCGGCCCCCCTCGGGCCGGCTCGAGGTGGGGGGGACCGCGGGATACATGGCCCGGCAGTGGACGACGATCCTCAACGGGATCGACCGTTTCGAGCCTCGCATCGCCGCCGTGGTGGCCGATCTGATGGTGGCCTACGGGAGCCGGGTCAACACCAACGTCTACCTGTCGCACGGTCCGGCCCGGGGGTTCGGCCCGCACTGGGACACCCACGACACGATCATCGTCCAGGTCCACGGGGCCAAGGAGTGGTCGGTCCACAATCCGTTGGTGCTCTCGGCCCAGCGGCCGTGGGTCGGAGCCGACATCTCCGGCGACGAGATCTGGCGGGGCGTGCTCGAGCCCGGCATGGCCCTGGTGGTGCCCCGGGGCTGGGGCCACGAGGTGCTCGGCTCCGATGAGCTCACGATCCACTACACCATCGGGATCAACCGCCTGGAGGTGCACCACCTCCTCGAGCGGGTCGCGTTCGAGGCCGGGCTCAGCCCCCTCCTGCGGGCCGACGTGCCCTTCGATCTCCTGGCCCCGATCGAGAGCTACGGCGGCTCGCCGCTCGAGGACCCCCATGGCCTGGCCCGGGAGGTGGCCGACCTGGTCACCCCCGAGCTGATCGATCGGGCCGTGGCCACCTACCGGGCCCGCAACGAGGCCCGCCGTTTCCCGCCGCTGGTGTCAACGTTCGGGGCCCTGGCGCTCGGCCGCTGGGACGGCGTCCGGCTGCGGATGCCGGCCACGGGCGGCCTCACGGTGGCGGGCGAGGACGCCACATGGGTCACCTTCGCCTACGACAACCGGATCGTCCGCGTGCCGGCGGCCGCGGCCGACGCGGTGGTGGCCCTCGCCGCCTCCGCGCCGCTTCTGCTCGCCGACCTCCCTCCCGTGGAGATCGACGGGCGGGACCGGCGGGCCGACCTGGCCCGCGATCTGGTGAGCGCCAACGTCGTCGTCCTCGACGATGGGTCGTTCGGATCTTGAACAACGGGGTTCGCGACCTGCTAGCGTCCCGTTCGGGCGGGCGTTCGACTAGCGGGAGGAAACCCACACAATGACTGTTGACCCCACCGCCGACGGCGGCTTCGAGGTGGACGAGACCGGCGTGGATCGCCGTGCTGCGCTCAAGAAGGGCCTGGCCGCGGCCGGCGCCGCGGGCGTGGTGTGGGCGGCGCCGAAGGTCGACGGCCTCTCGCTCCGCCCGGCCTACGCCCAGGCGCAGACCCGCGGCCCGGGCAACGACCTGCCCCCTGGCGGTCAGAACTTCGTCGGGAACTTCTCGATGGGTTCTCGGTTCTCCTCCTACACCGGGAACCTGGCCCTCGGCACGCGGGGCACGGCCAGCTTCCAGGTGCAGCAGGCGTGGAGCTTCAGCGGTGGACCGGTGACCGAGACCGTCACGCTCATCTCCGCCCCGGCCGGTTGCGCCATGCAGATCGTGAACTTCAACACGCCGGTCTCGGCGGACGCCGACGGCGGATGGGCCCCCGGCACCAAGACCGAGAACGCCAACGTGGCCACCCAGGTGTTCAACCCCGTCGGGTTCCCGTCCGATCCGGTCGGCGCCAACGCCTCGATCACGTTCCACTGCGTCTGATCTTCGTCGCCGAGGGGCCGGCCTCCGGGTCGGCCCCTCGTGCGCGTCCGGTCCCCGTGTCGGCTGTGCCCCCATCGATGCCTCGCTTGGCGCGGACGGTCCTGCTCGGGCCGTGGAGGGTCTCGGTCGTCGCGCCCGACGACCCCTCGGCCGACCGCCTGGCCCGCCTGCTCGGCGCCCTCCCGGAAGGCGACGGCGCCGACACCACCATGGAGATCTCCGGTGGCCCGCCGGCGGCCTACCGCCTCACCGTCGACGGGGCGGTGCGCGTCGAGGCGGGGACGTTGTGGGAGGTCGAGGACCGGTTGCTGTCCAACCTCAACGGTTGGCTGCTGGCCCGCGAGACCGATCGGCTGCACCTCCACGCCGCCCTGGTGTCCCGCCACGGGGTCGGCGTGCTGCTGGTGGCTCCCAGCGGCTCGGGCAAGTCGACGCTCACGGCGCACCTCGTCCGTCACGGCTGGACCTATCACACCGACGAGTCGGCGGCGGCCGAGCCGGGCACCGGTCGGTGGGGCTCCTACCCTCGCCCGCTCACCCTCAAGCGGGGCTCGTGGGGCCTCTTCGGCGACCTGCCGGCGGTCGGTGACGTGTCCGCCGAGCAGGAGCCGGGCCGTGACCGCATCCACCTCCCGCCGACCGAGCTCGGCCCGCACTCGTCCGGGCCGGTGACCGTGGCCGTCGTGGCCTTCGTCGACCACCGTCTCGACCGCGAGGCCGAGCCGATCGATGCCGCCTCGGCCATGCGGTTGCTGGTCGCCGACACCCTCGACCTCGAACGGGCCGGCGGTCGGGGCATCGACGACCTGGCCCGATTGACCCGCCAGGCCGAGCTCGTGCGCCTGCCGTCGGCCGACCTGGAGCGGGCGGCCGACCATCTCGCCGCCGCCGTCGACCGTGCCTCGTCGTCGGGAGCGACGCCCGCGGTCGAGGAAACGGACCGACTCGCCGCGCTCCCGCGGGCCGGCACCGTGCCCCTCACCCCCGCGGCGGTCACGGCGGCCTGCCGGCCCCGCCGGGGCTGGCAGGTGCACACCGCCGCCGTGCCCGGCGGGGTGGCGCTCTACGACACCGTCACCGGCCATCTGCTCCCCCTCGACGCCCCGGGCGCGGCCGTGTGGTCGCAGCTCGACGGTGGGATCTCGATCGCTGACCTCTCCGCCCTCGTGGCGGCCGAGAGTGGAGCGGCCGGCGAGGGCGTGCTCGACGACCTCCTCGCCTTCGCGGCCGACCTGGCCGCCGCCGGCCTGCTCGACGTCGACGCCGACCCGGACATGGAGGAAGGCCGCGCATGACCGCCCCCGAGCACGTCTTCGCCACGTCGTGGTGGCAGGAGGGCGATGACCCGATCCCCATGGGTGCGTTGCCCTACGGGAGCGGCGAGTCCGACGACGACGTGCTGCTGGTCCTCGCCGGCTTGGCCCGCTTCGCCGATGTGACCTACGACGATGCGCTCCGGCGGCTCAGCGCCGGAGGTGCGATCGCCGCCGCGCGGGTCGTGCCGGTCGGGCGATTCGCCGCGGCGGCCGAGGCCTTCGGGCCGCCGGCCATGCACCTGGTGTTCCACGTCGGACGGTGCGGGTCCACCCTGCTCGTACGGATGCTCGGGGCCGACCGCGCCGTCTGCCTGTTCTCCGAGCCCAACGCGTGGCCCCACTACCAACGCGCCGTGACGCTGGCGGGCGGCTCGCCCAAGCTCGACGGCGTGGCCGACGCCTGCGTCCGGACCTTCGGGCGCTTCGCCCGTGACCGGGGCCAGACCCTCGTGGTCAAGCCGACGAGCTGGCAGGTCCTCCACGGCGCGCCGACCACCGCCGACGGGAGCGCGACCGTGTACCTGTTCCGGTCGGCGCCCGAGGTCGTGGCCTCCAACGTCGCTCGGCCGCCAGGCTTCGTCGCCACCATGGAGCGCGACCTGTCCGACGGCGCCGGCGCGGTGGCCGGGTGGCTCCCCGGAACCGACGCTGACCTCCTCGCCGACCCCGTCCTGCGCTACGCCGAGCTGTGGCGCGCCTGCGGGGTGGCCGCCCTCGATCTCCTCCCCGACGCCCTCGTGGTCGCCTATGACGACCTCATGGCCGACCCTCCCCGCACGCTCGAGCGGGTGGTGGCTCACCTGGGGTTGGCGAACTTCCCCATCGACATCGCCCTGCGCCAGCGGGACTACTACGCCAAGGCCGGAGGACCGACCGCTCGCTACGAGCCGGAAGGACGGCATGCCCGCCCGCCGCTCCCGCCCGAGACGGCCGCGTCGGTCTCGGCCATCACCGCTGATGTCGAGGCCCGCCTGCGGGCCCGGGCCGAGGAGCAGCGAGATGGCTGACGGTTCGGCCCGCGGCCGGTCCGGGGTTTCGGTGTTGGTGCTGGTGGTCCTCGCCCTCGTCGGCGTCGCCGCCGTGCTCGACGGAGGCCCCGCCGCCGCGACCGCCCGACCGCCCACCGGGAAGGTGGCGTTCGTCGAGGTGGGCACGACCGGCGTGGGCTGGATCGCCCTCCGCCCGGGGAGCGCCTCGAGCGTCCTGATCGGGTTGCGCGACCCCGCCGTGGTCGAGGATCCCGGGTTCCGGCTCGAGGTGTTCCTCGGCGACCCGGCCGGGTCCATGGGCATCACCACCGTGGAGCGACGCTCGGGGCAGCTCACCGGCTCGGCCCGGCGCCAGTCGCAGAGCGAGTCGGTGACGGCGGCGGATCCGTCGCCGGTGTACAGCCCCGACGGCGTGATCGAGCTCAGCCCACCGTTGCCGGACGGGGAGGGCCCGGCCGTGCTGTGGGCCGAGCTCCGCCAGGGGCGGGGTGGGGCGACCGTCACCCGGTCGCCGGTGTTCCCCTGGCCCGACCTCGCCGACATCCACCGTCGGTCCGTCCAGGTCCCCACCTTCTTCTTCGCCGACGCGACGGCCGACCGGCCGGTGGCGGCCGGCACCGGCCCGACCCTCGCCATCGGCCCCGCGGGGATCACGATGGACTTCGAGGAGTCGGCGCCGACGTTCGTGGCCGGCAAGCCGGTGGCGTCGGTCGTCGACGTGGTCGCGCTGCGACCGAACGGATCGGCCCAGACCGAGGCGCCGTTCGAGCTGTGGATCGACGAGACGGCCCGGACCGTCTCGCTCCACGCCGCCGGCCGGGCCGAACCGCTCGAGATCCCCACCTCCACGGTGGCGCCCAACGCCACCCGCAAGCCGCGCGATCCGAGCCGCCCGACGGTCGGGACGCGGCCTCCCGGACCGCTGACCACCCTGGGGATCCCCGGCCAGTTGACGAAGGGGACCCACGTCGAGCTCCCGCTCGACCCGTTCCTGCCGCTCCTCGGTGGTCCGCTGGGGCCCGATGCCGTCTACGGCGCCGGTCGGCGCGTCACCCTCGGCGACGGCACCGTGATCGTCACCGACGGCGTCGATGTGCCCATCGGCGACCTGACGGTGGCCACCGACGGCACGCTGGCGCCGCCCGGCACCCGCGATCCGGCCGTGGTGCAGGCCGAGGAGCAGGCCAAGGCCGCCGCCGCCGGGGCCAAGCGTTCGGGGAGGCGGGTGTTGCTGGTCATCGTGCCGGTGGCGGCGCTCGTCATCGGGTTCTTCGTGTGGCGGGCCGTGTCCGGGTCTCGGGCCTTCGAGGAGCGTCGCGTCGCCCGCCGATCGCGCCGCCGTGGTCCCCGGCGCGACGCCGATGCCGATCATGGCGCCGGATAGGGTGACCACCCCATGCCGGTCCTCGGTCGACGTTCCCGTTCCCTGATCGTGCTCGCGGCGGCGGTGCTCGTCGCCATCGTCGGCGCGCCCTCCTGGGGTCAGCGGGTGGTCCGGTCGACGGGGTCGCGGGTGGCGTTCTCGGAGGATGCGGCCCCGTCACCGCTGGCGGTGCTGTGGGCCGAGCCCGATGCGGCGTCGAGCCGTGTGCGCCTCGGTGTGGTCGACCCGTCGGCCCTCGGGGATCCCAGCCTCCGCATCGAGGTCTACATCGGCGACCCCGACGGTGCCGCCGGCCGCGTGGTCGCGGCGCGGGTCAACAACGCCCTCGGGGCCGTGGCCGAGACCGGCACGGTCGGCCGTGACGACTCGTGGCAGCACCTCGGTTCGGCCAGTGTGAAGTACGGCGAGGACGGGGTAGTGGAGATCGACCGGCCCCGGCCCGAGAAGGGGACGGTCGATGACTCCTTCTGGGTGGTCGTGTCCCGGGCCAAGGGTGAAGCGCGGGAGTCGTTCACCTCGCCCCTGGTGACCGCCGCCGATCTCGACCCTGCCTCGTCGCTCGACGTGCGGTCGGCGACCCGGTCGTGGCAGTACGAGGCCGGCGTGCCGAGCCGGGTGGTCAGCGCCCCGCCGGGCCCCAGGGTCAGCGTGGGGGCCGACTCGATCTCCTGGCAGTTCGACCAGGCCCCGCCCACCGAGGTCGGCGGGGCCAAGGTCGTGGGCGTCGACGACAGCCTCCGCATCCGCCTGCTCGGCAACGCCGAGCAGCTCCCCGGCTACGAGGTGCACCTCGACGAGCTCGACCCCCGTGTCCGCATCACCCGCTACGGGAGCGACGAGCCGCTCCCCATCGAGTCCGGCGTTACCCCCGGTACCGGCGTCGGGCCGCCGCTCCCGGCCACGACGGCCACCACGGCCCGGCCGGCGTCGTCGGGCGTCACCGAGCTGGTGCTGAGCGGCAAGGTGGGCCCCGGCGTCACGCTGTCGGTCCCCCGGGGTGTGGTGGAGGCCACCGTCGGGACGCCGTTCACCGGCGCGTCGCTGGTGAACGTGGCACGGCGGGTCACCCTCGACAACGGGACCCAGGTCACCTTCTCCGGGGTCGCCCGCTCGGTCCGCGTCGACGTGGTCGGTGCGCCGCCGGGCTCCGCCGTCCCCTCGACCGATGTGACCGTCCCGTCCACCGCCGGCCCGTCGACCACGATCGACTACGGACTCGACGCCCGCACCAAGGCGCTGCAGGACCGGGAGACCTCCAAGCGGATCCTCTTCGTCGCCCTCCCCATCGCCGCGGCGGTCATCGGATGGAGCCTCTGGCGCACGTTCCAGTACTCGGCCGTCGGCGACCGCTGGCGCGACCGGCAGGCCGTCCGCAACGGCGTCCTCGACAACCCCTTCGACGACGACTTCGACGAGGACGGGGACGAGCCGCCCGGACCCGCCCGCTAGGGTCTGGCCGTCAACGAACGGCGACCGAGCGAGGCGCCGAACACCGAGGAGCAGCGATGCCAACCAACGCCGAGAACGCGTATGCCCTGTACGAAGCGGCCAAGGGCGAGACCGAGGGCACCGGAGACTGGTTCGAGGTCACCCAGGAGCAGGTCAACCAGTTCGCCGACATCACCCACGACCACCAGTTCATCCACGTCGACCCCGAGGCGGCCAAGGCCACCCCGTTCGGTGGCACCATCGCCCACGGGTTCCTCACCCTCTCGATGCTGACCCACCTGATCAGCTCCATCCCGCAGGACATGACCCGTTTCGCCGGCCTGCTCATGGGTGTGAACTACGGGTTCGAGAAGGTGCGCTTCGTGAGCCCTGTCCCGACCGGGTCGCGCATCCGGGCCACGTCGGTGCTCAGCAACGTCGAGCTCAAGGGCAACAACATCCACACCACCCGCACGATCACCGTCGAGGTCGAGGGGTCGGACAAGCCCGCGCTCGTCGCCGACTGGATCACCCGCCTCACCTACGGCTGATCCCGCGGTGACACCGGAGGATCCGGTGGCCGATCTCGACGTCGAGGTGCACCGGCGGGCCGGTCCCCAGGACCGGCTGCTCTTCCTCGTCCACGGCTACGGCGAACCGCCGTCGATGTTCCTCGACCACCTCGAGGCCATCGACCCGGTCGGCCGGTACGTGGTGGTCACCCCGATCGGCCCCTTCGAGAAGAAGGGCCGTCCGATCTGGCACCGCGCCCTGTCGGCCGGCTCGGAGGAGCCGATCGTCCAGTTCCACACCTCTTGCCACGCCCTCCAGCGCACGTACGGCCGGGTCGTCCGGGACCTCGCCCTCGACCCGGCCACCGCGGTGGTCGGCGGGTTCTCGCAGGGCGCGGGCCTGGCCATCGCGCTGACCCTCGCCGCCGGCCCCGACGCCGTTCCCCGGCCGGCCGGCGCCCTCGCGTTCTGCGGCTTCGCGCCCGTGGTGCCGGGCCTGACCGTCGACCTGGCCCGGGTGGCCGGGCTCCCGCTCTTCCTCTCCGTGGCCACCGACGACGTGTTCATCGACCTCGCCACCAGTCGGTCCAGCGCGGCGACACTGGCCCATCTCGGGTTCGCCGTCAGCTACCACGAGCTGGCCTGCCGCCACGAGATCACGCCGGACGCGGCCGCCCGCGCCGGTTCGTGGTTGGCCGGGCTCGGCGCCGATCCGGCGGCCCGTCCGTCCGGTGACCCCGTCCCGCCCGAGCCGGGCGAGATGGGGGCGCTGGTCGACGCCCTCTGGCGCTTCGTGGCCTGAGCGTGCCGTCGCGGCCCCCGGTCATCCACGTGCCCGCGCCTTGTGTGCTCCCGCCCGGCCGGGCCGGTGATCGGTAGCCTCGGCGCGCGATGGCGGACCACGACGACGACATCCTCGACGACTCCGGCGCCCTCGGCTGGGAGGCGATCACCGACGCGCTCGACCTCGTGCACCCCGGCGTGGTCCCCGCCCACTGGGGGACCGAGGTGCGTCACGTCGACGGCGGGCGCGACCCTCTCGACGGCGTGAGCGCCTACCTCGTCCCCGCCGCTCCGGGCGGGGAGGTGGCCCACTGGCACTACGTGGGGTACGGCCTCTCCGATCTCTACGAGAAGACCTCCGCTGACCCCGTGTGGTCCGGGCTCGGGGTCGAGCTCTCCTTCCGTCTCGCCGTGGGCCGGCTCGACCCGGCCGACGCGCCGTTGTGGCCGGCCAACCTGCTGCAGGCCGCGGCCCGCTACGTGCTGGCCTCGGGGCGGGCCCCGTCGGCCGGCCACGCCGTCGACCTCCACGCGCCCCTCACCGCCGACGTCCCCACCCTGCTCACCGCTCTGCTGTTCGTGGCCGATCCCCAGCTCGGGGAGATCCGCAGCCCGTTCGGACGGGTGCGGGTCCTCCAGCTCGTGGGCCTGACCGCCGACGAGCTCGACGCCACCCGGCGGTGGAACACCGAGGGCCTGGCCGTGCTGCTCCAGTCCCGCGACCCGCTGTTCGTCACCGACATCGCCCGCCCGTCCATCCTCGACGAGGCGTCGGTGGCCTCGGCCGTGGATGCCGGCGTGGCGCGCGACGGTTCCTCGACCGACGTCCTCGTCCTGTCCGAGGCCGGCGCCGAGATCAGCCTGGAGGGGTTGCGGGTGATCGTCGCCCGTGACGGCGTGGCCGGTTTCACCGCGGTGCTCCCGGCGCGGCTCGGCCACGGGCGGACCCTGTCGCTGGCCAGCAAGGTCGGTGACCTCCCCGTGCTGTTCCACCCGGCCGAGGCCGAAGGGGAAGCCCGGTGGACGGCCAGCTCCGAGATCGTCGAGGTCTGGCTGACCGGCGCCGATGTCGACGCGTTGGTCGCCACGCTGCGGGCCACCCCCGGCGAGTACGTGGTGGCCACCATCCCCGAGACCGTCTTCGAAGTGGTCTGACCCGTTCCCTGACGGATGTGTCAGGGACGGCGTCGGCCGGCCACTACCCTCGGCCGCATCGAAGGCTACGTCCATCCCGATTTCGACCGTGTCGCCGGCGTGTTCCGCCAGCAACTCCTGCGCACGAGCGGCGGTGCGGCCGTCGCCGTCTACCACCGGGGCGAGCTCGTGGCCGACCTCTGGGGTGGCACCCGCACCGCCGAGGGCGACCCGTGGGAGCGCGACACGCTGGCGATGTGCTTCTCCACCACGAAGGGCATCACGTCCACCGCCCTGCACATCTGCGCCGACCGCGGCCTCGTCGACTACGAGGCGCCGGTGGCCGACTACTGGCCGGAGTTCGCGGCGAACGGCAAGGAGCGGCTGAAGGTCCGCCACCTCCTCACCCACTCGGCCGGCCTGCACCGCATCCGCACCATCATCGACGACGCCTCCCGCATGCTCGACTGGGACCACATGTGCGAGGCGTTGGCCGCCGCTGCGCCGGCCTACCGGCCCGGCACCCGCACCGGGTACCACGCCCTCACCTACGGGTGGCTCGTCGGCGAGGTCGTGCGGCGGGTGAGCGGCAAGCCCCTCGCCGACTTCGTGGCCGACGAGATCGCCGGGCCGCTCGGCCTGACCGGGCTGTTCCTCGGGTGCCCCGAGGAACAGCGGCACCGGGTCGCTCCCCTGGAGCCGATGGGTCGGGTGATGGTCGGGCCCCGCCCGCTCCGCCTGGCCCAGAAGCGGATCGGCGAGCAGTGGGCCCGGTTCTTCTCCCTCGTCCACTTCCCCGTCAACCCGCGGCGGATGATCAACGCCCTGGTGCCCCGGGGCATCGAGGACGTGCTCTTCACCGGCGACGTGATGGACGCGTCGATCCCCGCCGCCAACGGGTTCTTCGACGCCCCCTCGCTGGCCCGGGTCTACGCCATGATCGCCGGCGGCGGCGAGATCGACGGGGTCCGCCTCCTCAGCGAGGATCGGGTGCGGACCATGAGCGAGATCCGCGTCAACCGGCGCGACCTCGTGCTCGTCATGCCGATGCGCTGGCGCCTCGGCTACCACCTGGCCGCCACCACCCACGGCATCGTCGACGAGGCCTTCGGCCACTTCGGGTTCGGGGGATCGGGCGCCTGGTGCGACCCCACCCGGCAGATCGCCGTGGCCTACGTGTGCAACCGCGGTGCCGGCACCCCGGTGGGCGACCTGCGCCTCCTCCAGCTCGGCACGGCCGTCATGGCCTCGGTGAGCGACCGGGCCCGGGCCCGGGTCGCGGTCTGACCGGCACGAGAGGCCCGGGCATGGCCGATCCCGACGCCCTGCTCCTCGAGCTCCTGCTCACCCCCGAAGGCCGGGCCGATCCCTACCCGCGGTACGAAGCGATCCGGGCCGAGGCCCCGCGCCACCGCAGCGCCATGGGGGCGCTGTGGGTGGTCACCGGCTACGACGACTGCCGCGAGGTGCTCGGCGACAACCGGTTCGGCAAGAGCGATGGCCGCGACCTCCCCGGCGACGCCGAGCGGATCGCCGCCGGCGGCGGGATGGGGGCGTTGCTGGCCGGCCCGGAGCTCGAGCCCGAGCTGATGGCCCGCATGGAGAAGGCCAGCGAGGGCAACTCGTCGTTGCTGCGCCTGAACCCGCCCGACCACACCCGCCTCCGGGGGCTGGTCAGCCGGGCGTTCACCCCCAAGCGGGTCGATCGGATGCGCGACGAGGTGCGGGCCATGGCCGACGAGATCCTCGACGGCATGGCCGCGGCGGGCGAGGTCGACGTGCTCGACGCCCTGGCCTTCCCGCTCCCGGTCCGGGTGATCGGCGAGCTGGTCGGGGTGCCCCGGGCCGACCGCGACCGCTTCCGGGGGCTGGTGCGGGCCGCCGCCAGCTCGCTCGAGTTCGGCACCGACGCCGCCGGGGTCCACGCCGCCATCGACGCCATGGAGGAGATGGGCGCGTACTTCCGCGACCTGATCGGGCGACGCCGCCAGGACCCGCACGACGACCTCGTGTCGGCCCTGCTGGCGGCGAGCGACGAGCACGACGGGCGGCTGAGCGAATCCGAGATGGTGGGCACCCTCATCCTGATCTTCGCCGCCGGGTTCGAGACCACGACGAACCTCATCGGCAACGGACTGCTCACCCTCCTGCGCCACCCGGATGAGCTGGCCCGCCTGCGGGCCGATGGCACGTTGGTGCCGGCGGCGGTGGAGGAGATCCTCCGCTTCGAGTCGCCGGTGCAGCTCGACGTCCGCCGTGCCCTCACCGACGCCACCATCGGCGGCCAGGCCGGCGACGAGCCGTTGGCCGTCGGCCAGGGCGACTGGGTGATCACCCTCCTCGCCGCCGCCAATCGGGATCCGGCCGTGTTCGACGACCCGCAGCGCTTCCACATCGTGCCCCGGGACGCGTCGGTGCTCAGCTTCGCCCACGGCATCCACTACTGCCTCGGGGCCTCGCTGGCCCGCATGGAGGGCCAGGTCGTGTTCGACCGGCTCCTCGACCGGTTCCCCGTGATCGACTGGCTCGATCCCGAGCCGGCGTGGCGCAACAGCCTGATCCTTCGCGGGCTCGACCACCTCCACGTCCGGGTCGCCTGAGCCTGGGCTTCGGTCTCGGTCTCGGCTCCGCTCTGCGCCGCAGCCGGTGCCTTGGCCGGCGCTGCAGCCGACGCCTCAGCCGACGCCTCAGCCGGCGCCGGCCCGGCCGAAGCGCTGCTGGGCGGCCTGGCGGGTCACGCCCATCGCCGCGCCGATGCGCTCCCACGTCACACCCCGGCGCCGGAGCTCCTCGACCTGCTCACGGATGCTGGCTTCGAGGGCGGCCAGCCCCGTGGCCGCCGGCGCCAGCGACCGGAGGAGGGCGTCGTCGTCGAGGCCACCCCATCCGGGGAAGGCGGGGATGGCCTTGCCCTTCAGGGCCCGGACGCAGAGCGCGGTGCAGGCGTCGCAGATGTAGACGCCGGGGCCGGCCACGAGGCCCTTCACGTGGTCGCTGTCCTTCCGGCAGAAGGAGCAGACGAGGAGGGGTGACCGGGCCATCTGTCAACCATACCTTGACGCACGGTGCTGTCAAGGGTGAATTGACGGGTCGGGCCGCTACCATCGGGCCGTCGATCCAGGGGGTCCCGGATGTCAGTTCCAGCCATCGGCCGCCGCCTCGGCGCCGCCGTCGTCGCCCTCGTGGCGATGGCGGGCCTGTTCGCCGCCGCCCCGCCGGCCCGGGCCGTCATCGGCACCCGCTACGTCGACGAGGTGTTCGCCGGCTACGACGAGATCGACGGCCTGGCCTACGGCTCGGCCGTCGGGCAGAACGGGCCCGAGACCCTCCTCCTCGACCTCTTCCAACCCACCGGCGACGTCGTCGACCGCCGCCCGGTCGTGATCTACATCCACGGCGGGTTCTTCGCCCCCGGCCTCGGCGACCGCACGAGCCCCGACGCCCGCGCCTTCGCCATGTCGATGGCCCGGCGGGGTTACGTCGTGGCGTCGATCGACTACCGCCTCTACGGCGGGGCCCTCATGGACCTGGGTCGGCTGGCCACGGGCATGCAGGCCGCGCTCGACGACGCCCAGGCTGCGGTGCGGTGGTTCCGGGCCAACGCCACCACCTACCGGGTGCACCCCGACGCCGTCGCCGTCGCCGGCTACTCGGCCGGCGCCATCACCGCCCTGAACGTGGGCTTCCACCCCACCAACGCGGGCGCCTCGGGGAACGCCGGCTACCGCCACGACGTGCAGGCCGTCATCTCCTACGCCGGCTTCGCCTCCCAGGCCACCGCGGGCGCCCCGCCCATCCAGATGTCGGGTGGCGACATGGACACGCTGGTGCCGTACAACGCGCAGGTCGCCACCTGCAACGCCGCGGTCGCCCTCGGCGACCTCTGCCAGTTCAACACCTACCCCGGGGCCGACCACATCTCGATGGGCACGATCTACATGCTCACCGATCTCATCCCCAAGGCCGCCGTCTTCCTGGATCAGCACATCGTGCCCAACCTGGCGTCGCGCCCCTCGTCGGTGCTGGCCCCGCCGACGGCCGTCGCCCCGCCCCGCCCGGCCAACGGGTCGGCGTCGGAGAACGCCGACGGCCGCCTCGAGGTGTTCGGGGCCACCGCCGGTGGCGTGATGCAGAACGTCTTCCAGCACGTGATCGGCCAGGGCTGGTCCGGGTTCTACCCGTTCCCCAACGCCGGCGGCTCGCTCACCGCCTCGCCCATCGCCGCCTTCCACAACGCCGACGGCCGCTTGGAGACGGCGTTCCTCGGGGCCGACGGCCACGTGTACCACACCGGGCAACGGCCGGGGCTCTTCGGGTGGCTCCCGTTCGAGGCCGTCGGGCAGCCCGGCGTGACGTTCGCCTCGCCGCCCTCCTTCGGCATCAACGCCGACCACCGACTCGAGCTGTTCGCCATCTCGGTCGGGGGCGTGGTGATGCACTCCTGGCAGGACCGGCCCAACGGCAGCTGGTCCGACTGGTCCCCGATCGCCGGCCCCGCCTTCACCACCGCCGCCGAAGGGGGCGTCGGGGTGCTGTCGGCCTACTCGCCCGGGCCGGCCCGCATGGTGATCGCCGCGGTGGGGGCCGACGGCCAGGTCCACGTCTCGCGCCAGAACGCCAACGGGCTCGGCTGGGTTCCCTTCACGGCGATGGGAGGGAGCGCGGTCGGCCGGCCCGAGGTACGCACGCAGGTGGTGCCGGTGCCCCCGGCCGGCGGCGGCCCCTTCGAGGCCACCGTGCTGGTGTACGTGGGGTCCGACGGCTTCCTGCACCAGGCCATCACCGACCGCACGGGCACGCCGACCCACGCCACCATCGACGCCACCCGCACGGTGGCCCACAACCCGTCGGTGACCACCAACGCCGACGGCCGCCTCGAGGTGTTCGTCGCCGGCGGTGACGGGCTGTTGTGGCACGCCTTCCAGGGCTCGCCCTACGCCTCGTCGTTCTCCACCCTGTACCCGCTCGGCGGATCCTGCACCCATTCCCCGTCGGCGCTCCCCAACGACGACGGCCGCCTCGAGGTGTTCTGCGTCGCCAGCGGCGGCGCCCTCCTGCACGACTTCCAGCGCTGGCCCAACGGGCCCTGGTTCGGGTCCACGTCGCTCGGCGGCGCCCTGGTCGCCTGACCCCCGGCCGTGGGCCGGTGCGCCGGCCCGATGGCTGGCGCGAGCATCGGCCCGACCGTTTGTCACACATCGGCCGCCCCCGTCGTCAACTCGGCGGAGGTGATCGACATGGAAGATCGCAACGACATCATCGTGATCGGCGGGGGCCTGGCCGGCCTGGTGACGGCCGCGCTGGCCGCCCGGGCCGGGTCCCGCGTCACCCTGCTCGAGGGGCACGCCCTCGGCGGGCGGGCCCGCACGACCGGCCACGAGGGGTTCGGGTTCAACCTGGGTCCCCACGCCCTGTACGAGGGGGCCGAGCTCATGACCACCCTGGCCGAGCTGGCCGTCCCGTTCCACGGGTCCGCCCCCAGCACTCGGATCGTCCTCGAGATCGGCGGCCGGGTCGAGCGGTTGCCGGTGGACGCCCGGTCCCTGCTCCGCACCGGCGCCGTCACGGGCCGGGCCCGGGTGGCCACCGCCTCGCTGCTGGCCGGGCTGCGGAGCGGGCGGGGTCCGCTGCCCACGGGCCTGACCCTCGACGAGTGGCTGGCCGAGCGCCGGCTGCCGGAGGAGGCAGCGGCCCTGGTGCGGATGCTCTGCCGGGTCGGCACCTACAGCAACGCCCCCGATCTCATCGACGCCGGGGCCGCCGTGCTCCAGCTGCGGCGGGCGGTGCGGGGCGTGCGCTACCTCGATGGCGGGTGGCAGTCGCTCGTGGTCGGTCTGGCCGACCGGGCCGCCGCGCTGGGCGCGGTGATCCTCGACCACCAGCCGGTGGTGGGGCTCGAGCGCACCGGGCGGCGGTGGACCGTCGCCACGCCGGCCGGCGAGCACCGCGCCGCCAGCATCGTCCTGGCGGCGGGCGGGCCCGAGGTGGCGGCCCGGCTCCTCGGGGTCGAGCCCGCCGCGCTCGGTGCGGCCGGCCCGCCGGTGCGGGCGGCGTGCCTCGACCTCGGCCTGGCGGCCCCGACCCGCGACGACCTGCGCTTCGGGGTGGACGAGCCGCTCTACTACTCCACCCACATGCCGCCGGCCCGGCTCGCTCCGGAGGGATCGGTCGTGGTGCACGTCGCCCGGTACCTGCGGCCCGAGGAGCGCCCGACCGCCGCCACCCGCGACGACCTCTGGGCCTTCGCCCGGCGGGCCGGTGTGGGCGAGGGTGGGGCCGAGGTGCGGGCCCACCGGTACCTGCACGACATGGTCGTGGCCCACGGCCTCCCGCTCGCCGCCACCGGCGGGCTGGCCGGCCGGCCCCCGGTGGCCGTCGCCGAGGCGCCGGGCGCCTTCCTGGCCGGCGACTGGGTGGGCGGCACGGCGCTGCTGGCCGACGCCGCCGCCGCCAGCGGCCGTCTCGCCGCCGACCTCGCGGCGCGCCACGCCGCGGCGGTGCCAGCATGAGGGGCACTGTGGTGCCTGCTCGCCGTCCCGCCGAGGTGTTCGAAGCCGAGCGGCCGCGCCTGCTCGGCCTGGCCTACCGGCTCCTCGGCTCGATGGTCGACGCCGAGGACGTGGTCCAGGAGGCGTGGTTCCGCTTCGACCGGACCGACCTCGCCACCATCGATCGGCCCGAGGCGTGGCTCACCACCGTGGTGAGCCGGCTCGGGCTCGATCGGCTGCGGGCCCGCCAGCGCGACCGGGCCGACTACGTCGGGCCGTGGTTGCCCGAGCCGGTGCTGGACCGCCCGCCCGACCCGGCCGAGCAGGCCGCGCTGGCCGACTCGCTCACCACCGCCTTCCTCCTGCTCCTCGAGCGCCTCTCACCGGCGGAGCGGCTGGCCCTGCTGCTGGCCGACGTGTTCGGCGAGCCGTTCAGCCAGGTGGCGGCGGTGCTCGACAAGAGCGAAGCCGCCACCCGGCAGCTGGCCAGCCGGGCCCGACGGAAGCTGCGGGAGGCGTCGTCCGACACGCCGTCCGTTCCCACCCCGCCGCCGGCCGAGCAACACGCGGTGGCCGTGCGCCTGGTCGAGGCGCTGGCCCGGGGCGACATGGCCGGTGCCGCCTCCCTGCTCGCCCCCGATGTGGTGCTGCTCAGCGACGGCGGTGCGCTCGTCCACGCCGCCCGCCGGCCTGTCGTGGGCCCCGAGCGCGTCGCCCGGTTGATGGTCAACCTGGCCAAGCGGATGCAGGAGGCCGACACCGTCGAGCTGGCCGTGCTCAACCACCGTCCCGCCCTCGTGGTGCGCCACCGGGGCCGGCCCCGGGTGGTGATGATCGCCGACGTCGTCGATGGTGCGGTCCTTCACGTGCACATCGTGAACAACCCCGCCAAGCTCGGCTTCGTCGACGCCCCCGTCGACCTGCGCTGACCACGCTCGCCCTACGCTGACCCGATGGCTGGCGGGGGAGGACCGAGCGGGTGGCGTCGCCGACGGGTAGCGACGGTGGCGGCGAGCGGCGCCGTGCTGGTGGCCTCGGCGTGTGCCGCCGGCCCGTCGGGATCGATGGGATCGTCGAGCACGGGCGCCCCGGCCGGATCGATGGGTGCCACCGCCCCGCCGGCGTCGGCCACCGGGCCGGGGACCGCCGTGCCCGCGACCGCAGCACCGGGGACCGCCGTGCCCGCGACCGCGGTGGCCGCCCGGCCGTCGCCCGGCTGCGCGCCGCGGGCGGCCCGGCCGCGTCCGACGGTCGGCTCGGGTACGCACGAATCGCTGACGACGACGGGCACCGTGCGCACCTACGAGCGGTGGGTCCCAACCGGGTATGACGGCCGCTCGCCCCTGCCGCTCGTGCTCGACTTCCACGGCTACAGCGAAGGCGCCGTCATCCACACCGCCATGAGCGGGCTCGGACCGTTCGGCGACACCCACGGGTTCGTCACGCTCACGCCGCAGGGCACCGGCTCGCGGCCGTTCTGGAACGCCGTGCCGGTGGCGGGCGGGCCGGACGACCTCCGCTTCGTCGAG
>JAKOVR010000196.1 GCA_029782025.1 Actinomycetes bacterium
GCGCGTGCTCGACACCCGGTTCACCGCCCCCGACGACACCGGCGGCCCGTACCCGCTCGTGCTCTTCGCCCACGGGTTCGCCGTCGACCCGGCCGACTACCAGGTGCTCCTCGATCGCGTCGCCGCCGCCGGGTACGTCGTCGCCGCCCCCCTGCTGCCCGAATCGGCGGCGACCGGGACCGGGGCGCCGATCCGGCTCTACACGGCGAACCAGGCCGCCGACCTGTCCTTCCTCCTCACCCAGCTGACGGGCCTGGCGACGGGCGATCCCGGGTGGGCCGCCACCGCCACGCCCACCAACCCGATCGTCATGGGCCACTCCGACGGTGGGATCATCGCCGGCGCCCTCGTCTCGACGAACCTCGCCGATCCCCGGTTGGCCGGGGCCGTGGTGATCGCCGGCGAGGTCGACCCCGCCGTCGGCCCGTACGGCCCGCACGGCGGCCGGGTCCTCGTCGTCCACGGGGACGCCGACACGATCGCTCCCTTCGCGTCGGACCTCGCCCTCTCCACCGCCTCGAACCCCCCCAAAGCCTTCCTCGTGGGGGTCGGCCGGTCCCACAGCGGGGTGGTGCTCGACCCCGACGCGGAGCCGGCCCGGGACGCCATCGTCGGATGGCTCGACTGGGTCGCCCGGTTCGACGCCAGCGGGCTCGGCCGCTTCGCCGCCGCGTCCACCCAGCCCGGCTGGTACCGGTACGCCGACGCGGGGATCGACCTCTCCCCCATCGGCGGGCTCGAGGGGGCCACCGGGACGCCGACCGGGCCCGGCACCGGCACCGTCACCGCCACCGGCTGGGCCCTCGACCCCGACACCACCGGTCCGATCGCCGTCGACATCGCCGTCGACGGCACCGTGGCCACCTCCGTCGCCGCTGACCTGCCCCGGGCCGACGTGGGCGCGGTGTTCAAGGACGGCGACGGCCACGGCTTCTCGGCCACCGTCGCCGCCGGCGCCGGCGACCACCAGGTGTGCGCCACCGCCCACAACGTCGGCGGCGGATCGGATCGCCCACTCGGCTGCCGCACCGCCACGGTGGCCCTGCTGCCGCCCGACCAGGCCCCGGCGGGCCTCACCGCCCAGCCCTTCGCCGGGAGCGCCGTGGTGCGCTGGACGCCGCTGTCGCCCGTCGTCGGCGTGCAGCGCTACGTGGTGACGTGCTTGTGCGGTGTCACCGCCAGCGTGGGCGGGGGAAGCGCCGCCGCCGCCCTCACCGGCCTGCCCGACGGGGTGCCGGTGACGGTCACCGTCCGGGCCGAGAACGGTGCCGGGCCGGGGCCCCCCTCCCCGCCCGTGGCCGTGACCGCCACCGACGTGGCCGCCGGCTTGCGCCCGGTCACGCCCGAACGGGTCCTCGACACCCGATCGACGGCGCCGCTCGGCCCCCGCGAGGTCCGCCATGCCGCGCTGGCCCCACCGGCCGGGGCCGTCGCCGGGCTCATCGCCGTGACCGGCGTCGGCCCGGCCCAGGAGACGTACCTGACCGTCGGCCCGACCGGGACCGCCACCCTCGAGGTGAGCTCGCTCAACCTGCGGCCCGGCCTCGGTCCCGTCAGCAACCAGCTGGTCGTGCCCCTCGGGGTCGACGGCGGTGTCGACGTCTACAACAACAGCGGCACGGTCGACGTGGTGCTCGACCTCATGGGCTGGCTCGTGACCGACGCCGACGCCCCCCGCGTCGCCCTCGTCCCGGCCCGGGTGGCCGACACCCGCCAACCCGGGGCGACCGCGCTCGGCCCGCAGGAGGAGCGGGCGATCCACGTCGTGGCCGCGGGCACGGCGGCCGCCGTCGGCATCGTCCTCACCTCGACCCGCGCGTCCGCCCCGAGCTTCCTCACCGCCTGGGCCGAGGGCCCCCGGCCCTTCACCAGCGTCCAGAACCCGATGCCGGGCCTCGACCGGGCTGCCGACCTCGTGGTGCCGGTCGACCCGCAGGGTGACATCCACCTGTACAACAACAGCGGCAGCGTCGACGTCATCGTCGACCTCCTCGCCGTCTTCCCGATCGGCTCGGGCGCCGGCCCCCGCTACCACCCTTCGGCCCCCCGGCGCCTCTACGACAGTCGCGACACCGACGGGCCCCTCGTGCCCGACGTGCCCCGGGCGGTCTCCGGCGTGGCCGCGACGGTGCAAGCCAACGTCGTCGCCACCGAGACGACCACGTTCGGCCACGTCACGGCCTGGGAGGTCGGCCCGTGGCCGGGGACATCCAACCTCAACTTCGCCCCGGGGATCACCGTCGCCCAGCAGGTGGCCGCCGGCGGTCCGGGTGGGCTCACCGTCCAGACCAGCGGCTCGTGCCAGGTCGTCATCGACACGAGCGGCACCTGGCGCTGATCCGCCGGTCCGAGCCGGGTTCGACCAGCGTGCCCGCCGAGCCGGCCCGGACTCAGGGGGGCGCGGGGCCGCGCTGGCCGTGCTCCCCCAACCGCCACGACCGCAGCGCCGGGTACGCCCGCGCGACCACCGCCACGCCGGCGATGCAGGCCAGCCCGCCCGACACCACCGAGAACGCCGGTGACGTCAGGCTGGCCACGGCCCCGGCCTCGACGTCGCCGAGGCGCGGCCCGCCCGTGACCACCGCGATGTGCACGGACGACAACCGGCCCCGCAGCCCGTCCGGGACGGAGAGCTGCAGGATCGAGTTGCGGAACACGGCGGACACGACGTCGGCGGCACCGGCGACGGCGAGGAGCACCAGCGCCCCGGGCAGCCACGGCGTGAGGCCGAAGAGGGCGATCGCCGCGCCCCAGACGACCACCGCCCAGAGCACCGCCCGGCCCTGCCGGTCGACCCGCCCCAGCGGGCCCGAGAGCGCGGCCCCGACGATGGCGCCCAGGCCGGGCGCGGCGTAGAGGAGGCCGACGACCTCCGCCCCGCCGCCGAACACGGTCAGCCCGAGGGCGGGGAACAGCGCCCGCGGCATCCCGAAGATCATGGCGTCGAGGTCGATCACGAAGCTGCCCTGCAGCGCCTGCTTGCCCCTGAGGTAGGCGATCCCTTCGGTGAACGACGCCCGGGAGGCGGGGCGGCCGCCCCCTTCCGGGAGGATGGGTCCCATGGCGGCGAGAGCGACGATCGCCGACCCGAACGACAGCACGTCGAGGCCGTAGGCCGAGGTCACGCCGAACGCGCCGATCAGCAGACCAGCGAGCGCCGGCCCGACCACCAGACCGGTCTGCCAGAGCAGCTGGTTCAGCGCCATGGCGGCGGCGAGATGCGACGGGCCCACGAGCGTGACGGTGGAGGCCGACCGGGTGGGATGGTCGAGGCCGCTGCAGCCGGCGTGGAGGGCCGACAGCACGTAGATCAGCCCCAGCCGGGGCGACGCCGACGCGGCGTTCAGGAAGAGCCCGGCCGACAGCGACGCCAGCAGGACCTGGGCCACGAGCAGCAGCCGCCGCCGGTCGTGGGCATCGGCCAGGGTGCCCCCGACGAGCGAGCCCACCACGAGGGGACCGAGCTGGGCCAGGCCCAGGGCGCCGACGGCGAAGCTCGAGCCGGTCAGCTGGAACACCTGGACCTGGGTGGCCACGACGGTGAGCTGGCTGCCGATGGTGGACACCACCTGACCGCCGAAGAGCAGCCGGAAGTCCCGCGACGTGCGCAACGGCGTCACGTCCACGAGGAGACGGCGGCGGGGAGCCGGGGTGGGCGGATCGTCGGCAGGCAGGGCCCCGTTCTAGCCCCCGGGCCCGTCGGTCCCTCCATGCGGCCCGTCGCAGAGGGAGCCGGTACCATCCCCAGCTATGGCTGCGGGTGACGCGAACGAGCACGAGCGACGCCTCGAGGCGTCGATGGCCGAGACGATGGAGCGCCTGCAGGACGTGCGGGCCCTGGCCGAGGACACGTTGGCCCCGGTCGGGTTCGCCGACGCCGAACCGGTCGACGCCGATGCGCTGGCGCTGGCGGCCGAGCTCGCCCTCGACGAAGCCGCCGCCGCCGGTCACGCCGCGCTGGTGCCGGTGCCGAAGTCCGACACGACCGCGCCCACCCTCGACGACCCGCGCCAGTCCGACGTCGACGAGTGGGGACGCAGCGAGCGCATGCGCGAGCTGGCCCGCAAGATCTACGAGCCGCTCTACAAGAACTGGTTCCGGGCCGAGTGGGAAGGCCTCGAGAAGATCCCCGAGCACGGCGGGGCGCTGCTCGTGGCCAACCATGCCGGCGCCGTCCCCTCCGATGCGCCCGTGATCATGCACGGCATCGAATCCGAGCTCGGGCGGCCCGTGTACGGCCTGGCCGACCAGCTGTTCAAGTCGCTCCCCGTGGTCGGCGTCATGTGGTCCCGCGTGGGCGGCGTGGTGGCCCACCCGGACAACGCCTACCGCCTGCTGCGGGAGCAGGAGCAGCTCGTCCTCGTGTTCCCCGAGGGGTCGAAGGGGCCGGGCAAGCACTACAGCCAGCGCTACCGGCTCCGTCGCTTCGGGCGGGGCGGCTTCGTGGAGATCGCCATGCGGGCGGGCGTGCCCGTGATCCCGATCGCCGTGGTCGGCGCCGAGGAGTCCATGCCGATCGTCTGGAAGAGCACCGCCGCGGCCAAGCTCATGGGGCTCCCCTACTTCCCGGTGACTGCCAACCAGCTCATGTTCGGACCGCTGCTCGGCGGGCTGATGTACTTCCCGGCCAAGATCAAGCTTCGGGTGCTCGACCCCGTCCACTTCGACGTCGCCCCCGACCAGCACCGCTACTCGAAGAGCCGCATCATGGACGAGTCCGAGCGCATCCGGGAGAAGATCCAGGAGGCCCTGTACGACATGCTGCGCGACCGGCGCTCGGTCTGGTTCGGCTGAGGGGGCTCGGATGGGCAAGCGCGTCCTCATCACCGGTCTGGCCACCTTCTGGGGGGGCCTGCTGGCCCAGGCTCTCGAGCACGACCCGGAGGTCGACGTCATCGTCGGCCTCGACACCCGGGAACCCACGATCGAGCTCGAGCGCACCGAATACGTCCGGACCGACGAGAACTACTCGATCCTCTCCCGGATCGTGCGGGCGGCCCGGATCGACACCATCGTCCACACCTTCCTCGTGGTGGACTCCACCCAGATGCGGGCCAAGACGATGCACGAGATCAACGTCATCGGCACCATGAACCTGTTCGCCGCCGCGTCCGCCGCCGGGAGCACGGTGCGCGACGTCGTGGTCAAGTCGTCGAGCTACGTGTACGGCACCGCCATCGAGGACCCGGTGTGGTTCACCGAGGAGATGACCCGCAGCCATCCCCCTCGGCGCCGAGTGGAGCGGAGCCTCGATGCCGTCGAGGGCTACGTCCGCGACTTCGCCATCGACAACCCCCACGTGAACGTGACCATGCTGCGGTTCTCCAACGTGCTCGGCCCCGACATCGTCACCCCGGTGTCCCGGGCCCTCGAGCTGCCACTGGTCCCGAAGATCCTCGGCTACGACCCCCGGTTCCAGTTCGTCCACGAGGACGACGTCGTCCGGTCGATCCTCTTCGTGTTGGCCAACCAACTGCCGGGCATCTACAACGTCGCCGGTGACGGGCTCCTCCCCTGGACCGAGGTCGCCCGCATCGCCGGCAAGCGCACGATCGCCCTGCCGCCCGTGGGGACGGCGTATGCCGCCGTTCCGCTCAAGCTGCTCGGCACCGAGCTGCCCGACGAGCTGCTCGACCTGCTCCGCTACGGCCGAGGCATCGACAACCGCCGCCTCAAGGAGGCCGGGTTCCGCTACCAGTACACGTCGGCCGGCGCTGTGAAGGCCTTCGTGGAGGCGCTCCGCCTACGGTCCACCGTGGGCACCAGCGAGCCCACGTACCGGTACGCCGCCGATGTGGAGCAGTTCTTCCGGCACTCGCCGGCGGTGACCCGCGACGCCGATTAGCCGGCCGGCCGAGCCGCCTACGATGGCGGTCATGCCACTCGTCACCACCGAGCTCCACGACAAGGTCGCCGTCGTCACCCTGAACGACCCCGACAAGCGCAACGCCCTCAACGAGGAGATGGTCGGCGACCTGCAGGTCGCCTTCGACTGGCTCGAGCGGGACGAGACGAACTGCGCCGTGGTCATCGTGACCGGGGCCGCACCGGCGTTCTGCGCCGGTGCCAACCTGGGCAACCTGGCGGTGGCCACCCAGACGTCGCTCCGCGAGATCTACGAGGGGTTCCTGCGGGTCAAGGCGTCTCGACTGCCCACCATCGCCGCCGTCAACGGCGCCGCCGTCGGTGCCGGCGTCAACCTCGCCCTGTGCTGTGACCTGATCCTGTGCGGCGAGTCCGCCCGCATCGACACCCGCTTCATGAAGCTCGGCCTCCATCCCGGCGGCGGGCACTCCTGGTTGATGCGCGAGCGCGTCGGCCTGCAGGTCACCAACGCCATGACGCTGTTCGGCGAGGTCCTCGACGGCCGGGAAGCGGAACGGGTGGGATTCGCCTTCCGCTGCCTCCCCGACGCCGAGCTGATGGCCACAGCCCACACCTACGCCCAGCGGGTGGCCGCCGCCAACGAGCAGCTCTCGGAACGGATCAAGCGCACCATCCAGCACAGCGTGGAGCTCCCCGACCACGAGCAGGCCGTCACCTACGAGCTGATGGAACAGATGTGGTCGCTCACGTTGCCGGAGTTCCAGGCCAACGTCGCCGGCCGCTGAGCCGCCCCGGTCAGTCGATCCAGGCGGCCAGCAGCTCCTCGCGCCGCTCGCACCACTCTTCGGCGGTGATGGCGTAGCGCACGTGGTCCTCCCACACGCCGTTGATCTCGAGGTAGCGCAGGGCCGTCCCCTCGTCGCGGAGACCGAGCTTCTCCATCACGCGCCGGCTGTTGTGGTTGCGGGGGATGATGGCGATCTGGATGCGGTGCAGGTTGAGCTCCTCGAACACCCACCGGGCCAGCACCACGAGCCCCTCGGCCACGTAGCCGTTGCCGGCGTGCTTCTCGTCGACCCAGTACCCGACGTAGGCGCTCTGGAAGGGACCGCGCTGCACCGACGAAAGGTTGATCTCGCCGGCGAAGTCGCCGTGCACGAACAACCCGTAGCCGAATCCGTTGCCGAGCTGGCGCTCGCGCTGGCGGGCCGAGCACCGCACGGCGAAGGCGTCACGATCCTCCACCACATCGGGCACGCCGGGCACCCGCTCGGGCTCCCACTTCGTGAGCCAGTCGTGGTTGCGCCGCCGTACCTCCTGCCAGGCGGGGAAGTCGTCGACCGTGAGGGGGCGGAGCAGCACACGCCGCCCGAACAGGGTGCTCATGAGGAGAGGAGCTCCTCCAGGGCGGCGAGCACGAGCAGCACGTTGCGGGGCCGGGCCGTGTGGCCCATGCAGCCGATCCGCCACACCCGGCCGGCGAAGGCGCCGATGCCACCGCCGATCTCGATCCCGTAGCGATCCAGCAGGGCCCGTCGGGCCCCGGCGTCGTCCATGCCGGCGGGGAGGCGGTCGGTCGGGATCCACACCGAGGTGAGCTGGGGCAGCCGGTGGCCCTTCTCGGCGAAGAGCTCCAACCCGAGGTCCTCCAGCCCGCCCTGCAACGCGTCGCCGCAGGCCTGGTGGCGTTCGTGGGCGGCGTCGAGACCCTCGGCCAGGACCACACCGAGCCCGGCGTGCAACGCGTACACCATCGAGATCGGCGCGGTGTGGTGGTAGGCCCGCCCCCCGTCGCCGCCCACGTAGCGGGCGATCATGTTGAGATCGAGGTACCAGCTCTGCGGGCGCTCGAGGAGCCGACCCTGGGCCCGGGCCGAGACCGTGAGCGGCGCCAGGCCGGGCGGGACGCCGAGGCACTTCTGCGTGCCGCTGTAGACGAGGTCGGCGCCCCATCCGTCGACCTCGACGGGGATCCCGCCGAGCGAGGTGACGCAGTCGACCAGCAGGAGCGGCCCGTCGGTGGCCTGGAGCGCGGCCCCGACCTCGGCCACGTCGTTGCGGACGCCGGTGGAGGTCTCGGCGTGCACGAGAGCGATGACGTCGGGCGACGGGTGGGCGTCGAGCAGGGCCTGGGGGTCGAGGGGCGACCCCCACGGCGCCTCGACGCGGGCCACGTCGGCGCCGCACCGGGCGGCGACGTCGCACATGCGCTCGCCGAAGACGCCGTTGACACCGACCACGACGGTGCTCCCGGGCGCGACGACGTTGACGAACGCCGCCTCCATGCCGGCGGACCCCGTCCCGCTCACCGGGAACGTGAGCGGGTTGGCGGTGGAGAACACCGCGCGCAGCCGGTCGTTCGTCTCGTCGAGGAGGGCGAGGAAGTCCGGGTCGAGGTGCCCGAGCATCGGGCGCCCGAGCGCGGCCACGACCTCCGGATACGGGTTGCTCGGGCCCGGACCCATCAGGACCCGATCGGACTGCGGAGGCACGAGTGGCGTCGTCATGGCGCCCGCATCGTAACGATCCATCGCCGCCACCGCTCGGGCGCCACCGGTACGCTCCGCCGGTGGACCAGCCCGCAGGCGGAGGCCGTCTCGACTCGCTCACGTCGTTGCGGGCGCTGGCGGCCACCTCGGTGTTCTTCTTCCACGGGCAGGACGTCCTCGCCGCGAGCGCCGACCCGCCGACGGGACCGGCCGAGTCGGTGTGGGCCCACCTGACCGCGCAGGGCAACGTGGGGGTCTCGTTCTTCTTCATCCTCAGCGGGTTCGTCCTCACGTGGTCCCACCGTCCCGGCGACGGCGCTCGACCGTTCCTGAGCCGGCGGTTCGCCCGGGTGTACCCGAACCACCTCGTGACCTGGGCCGTCGCGGCGGGACTCATGACCTTCGGCCTGACACCGTGGTCACCGCTGCGCTCCGCCTTGGCCAACCTGGTGCTGGTCAACACCTTCGTCGGCGGCGGCGTGTGGCTGGTCATGAACGCGCCGTCGTGGTCGCTGGAGGTGGAGCAGTTCTTCTATCTGCTGTTCCCGACGCTGCATCCCCGTCTCTCCCGTGTCCGGGCGGCCTGGCGCCTGCGCCTGGTGGCGCTGATCGTGGCGGTGTCGACGGCGGTCGCCGTCGCGGTCGTGGTGACGGGCCAGAACAGCGAGCGGGTCACCCTCACCTTCGAGTTCTTCCCCCCGTTCCGGCTTCCCGAGTTCGTCATCGGGATGTTGCTCGGCCTCGCCGCGCAGCGCCCGGGGCTGCCCCGAGTCCCGACCTCGGCCGCGTGGGCGCTGACGGTCGCCGGCTATGTGGGCGCCGGCTTCGCCCCCGAGCTCCTTCGGAACAACACCGTGATGCTCGTGCCGTTCGTACTGCTCATCGTGGCCGTGGCCGGCGCCGACCTGGACGGACGCCGCGGGTGGCTCACCCGACCCCACATCGTCCGCCTGGGCGCGATCTCCTACGCCTTCTACTGCGTCCACCACCTGTTCATCGTCGTCGCCGAGTACACGGTGACGGGACGGTCGCTGACCTTCCCGACGTTCCTGGCGATCGACGCCTCGCTCCTCTTCGTCTCGTGGGTCGCCGCCTGGCTCCTCCACCGCTGGATCGAGGTGCCGGCTGATCGATGGCTGCGCCGTCGCCTGCTCGCCTGACCGCTCAGCGGAGGAGGGAGCGGGCGATGCCGTCGAGGATGTCGGCCTCGCTGACCAGGCACTCGGCGAACCCGAACCGACGCATGATCGTGACGAGCACGCAGAGCCCGCCGACGATCACGTCGGCCCGCTCCCGCTCGAGCCCCGGGTTCCAGACCCGGTCCTCCAGGGCCTCGGTGGCCAGCGTACGGAACACGTCCTCCACCGCGGCCTTCGTCAACCGGAAGTGGTGGATGCGGCTCCGGTCGTACTCGGCGAGGCCGAGCTCGACGGCGGCGGCGGTGGACACCGTCCCGGCCAGACCGACGAACGTGCGGGCGTCCGCGGCGCCGTCGACCTCACGGGCGACGTCGTCGAGGTGGAGCTCGACGATCGACAGGGCCTGGACCAGCTCCTCGGGGGTGGGCGGGTCGTGGTGGAGGTACTGCTCCGTGAGCCGGACGCATCCAATGTCGCAGGAGAGCGACCCGGCCGGCACCTCGGTCCCCAGCGTGAACTCCGTGCTCCCACCGCCGATGTCGACCACGAGGAAGGGCCCGTCGGCGGGGTCGAGCTCCGCGGTGGCGCCGAGGAACGACAGGGTCGCCTCCTCCTCGCCCGAGAGCAGGTCCGGCTCCTGCCCGAACAGCTCGGCCACCGGGCCGAAGAAGTCGGCGCGGTTCGCGGCGTCCCGGGCCGCCGAGGTGGCCGTGACGCGCACCGGCCCGGCCCCGAGCCGCTCGATCACGGCGCGGTACTCCCGCAGGACGTCGAGCGTGCGCTCGATCGCCTCCGGGGCGAGCCGGCCGCTGGCGTCGGTCCCGCGCCCGAGGCGGGTGATCCGCATCAGTCGTTCGTGGGTGACGAGGTGGCCGTCGGGGCCGGCCGAGGCCACGAGGAGCCGCGTGGAGTTGGTGCCGCAGTCGATGGCGGCCACGGGTGCGGCGCCGGTCGTGCCGACGGTGGCGCTCACCCCGCCTCCACTTCGGCCAACCGGTCGTGCACCCACCGGCCGACCGGATCTGGCCCTCCGGCCAGGAACCAGGCGTAGTGGGCGTGCAGGCACTTCACGCCGACCCGGGTGCCGCCGACCCCTCCGGACGGGCGGGGGCCGGTCCACCCGGCCGGGATGGCGGCGTCCCGCTCCGCCGCGTACCGGCGATGGGCGTCGGCCACGGCCTCAGGCGCCACGGCGGCCGAGGCGTCGGCCACCCCACCGCGGGACTCGAGCCGGCTGACGGCCCGCACCTCGTCGGGGCCGACCAGCCAGTACCGCGTGGGCATGGGGGTGCCGTCGTCGAGGAAGGGGGCGTTGCCGATGACCACCGGGGCCCCGTGCACCGAGCGCACGACGACCTCGAAGGCACCCTGGGGGGCACGCCCCAGGAGCGCCTCGACCGCGGCGCGGTCGGCGGCGTCAACCACGGCGGCGCCGGCGCCGGAGGAGGAGCAGGACGACGGCCACGCCGGCCAGGACCGGGAGCAGGCGCTTCAGGACCGGCGAGCCGGCCGTGCCGAGGAGGTCGACCGGCGCCACGTCGGCGGCGGCGGTACCCCCTCGCGGGGCGCGCGCCGACGGCTGGCTCGGGGCGGCATCGAGCGGCTCGGCGACGGCGGCGGCGTGGGGCTCGGCCGACGGCTCGGCGTCGGGCTCGGCCGACGGCTCGGCGTCGGGCTCGGCCGACGGCACGGCGTCGGGCTCGGCGTCGGGCTCGGCGTCGATCCCCTGGAGCACGGTGGTCTCGAGGTTGGCCACGAACTGCTCGAGCAGCTTCTTCGACACGTCGGCGAGCACGCCCCGCCCGAACTGGGCCACCTTCCCGGTGAGGTTCAGCTCCGTGACCACCGAGACGTGCGTGGACTGATCGCCGTCGGGCACGAGCGTCGCCGTGACCGTGGCGCTGGCCGTGCCCTGGCCCCGGGTGTCGCGTCCGGAGGCCGAGAGGATGGCGGTGTGGGCGGCCTCGTCCTTGGAGGCGAACCGGGCGCTCCCCTTGTACTGCGCCGTGATCGGCCCCACCTTGACCTTCACCACCCCGTGGTACTCCTCGTGGCCCTGGCCGTCCTCGAGGATCTCCTCGAGGGCCGCGCCGGGCAGGCACGGAGCGATGGTCTCGACATCGGTGAGGACGGCCCACGCCACGTCGATCGGGATGCCCACGTCGAACTCGTTGCTCAGCTCCATGCGGCCAGATCCTCCTCGGTGTCGATGTCACCCGGGTCGCCGGCGCACGGTATCTCCCCCACCAGCTCGGGGCGCAACCGCATGAGGCCCCGGGCCCCCTCGTCACCGACCCGGGGCAGCAGCTCCCACACCTCGGCGGCCAGCCGGACCGGATTGCGCCGGGCCCCCCGGTAGGTGGCCACCTCGATGGGGTGGGTGTCGGCCCGCCCGACTGAAGCCCACGCCGCCGCCGTGATCCCCGGTTGGTCGCCGAGGCCGACCACGACGGCGGTGTGGCCGGCCGCCCGTGCCGCGTCGATCCCCACCGCCAGCGACGAGGCGAGGCCCGCCTCCCACCCCGGGTTCGACACGAGCGCGACGCCAGCGGGCACGACGGCCGCCAGGTCGACGGCGCCCTGCACCACGACCACGGCGTCGAGGCCGGCCGCCAGCACCGCATCGAGGGCGTGCACCAGCACGGGCCGCCCGTCGCCCATCGGGGCCAGCAGCTTGGGCCCGGCCCGGAACCGGCGCCCGCCGCCGGCGGCGAGGAGCACGGCGGCGACGGTCATGGTCGGGCACCGTACCGGGCCGGATACGATCCCCGCCGTGCCGAACCCCGACCTCTTCGACGAAACCGCCCTGGCCAAGGTCACGATGCTGCTCTGCGACTCGGCCCAGGTGGCCGACGGCAAGCTCTTCATCCTCGGCGGCGGGATCACCACCGTCACCCAGATGCAGCCCTTCGCCCTCGCCGTGCTCGTCGAGCTCGGCTCCGGGTTGACCGGGGGCATGCACCAGTGGACCCTCGAGCTCCTCGACGACGACGGCTCGCCCGTCATGGCCGGCGACATGCCCGTGCTCGTCGGGGGCGAGTTCGAGGTCAACCGGCCGCCCGACATGCCCGCCGACGCACCGATGGTGCTCCCGCTGGCCCTCGGCATCTCCGCCCTCCCGGTCGAGGCCGGCGTCCCGTATGTCTGGCGCCTCGCCATCGACGGCACGAGCGAGAGCGAGTGGTCGCTGCGGTTCCACACCCGCACTGTGGAGGCCTGACCGCTACCCGACCGGGGCGGGCCTCAGTGGATGGGCCCGTCCGTGGCTGCGAGCGGCGCGCCGGCCCGACCGGTGCGGCAGGCGATGATCTCGGCGCACACCGACACGGCGGTCTCCTCCGGCGTGCGGGCGCCCAGGTCGAGCCCGATCGGCGCCCGGAGCCGGGCCAGCGCCTGCGGGTCGACCCCGGCCTCGCGGAGGCGCTCCACCCGTTCGGCGTGGGTGCGACGCGACCCCATCGCCCCGAGGTAGCCCACGTCGGTCCCGAGGGCGGCACCGATGGCCGGGACGTCGAACTTGTGGTCGTGGGTGAGCACGCACACCGCGTCGCGGGGCCCGAGCGACGGCCCCACCTTCTCCAGGTACCGGTGGGGCCAGTCGACGATCACCTCGTCGGCCATGGGGAAGCGCCGCGCGGTGGCGAATCGCTCCCGGGCGTCGCACACGGTGACGTGGTAGCCCAGCAGCTTGGCCGCCCGCGCCAGCGCGGCGGTGAAGTCGACGGCACCGAAGATCACCATCCGCGGCGGCGGGGCGAAGCTCTCGATGAACACGCTCACCGCGTCTTCACGGGCCTCGCCGTGGCTGCCGTAGTGCCGGACCCCGCTGGTGCCGGCCGCCAGCTCACCGAGCGCGTCGCGAGCGACCACACGGTCGAGGTCGGGGTGGCCGAGCGAGCCCTCTGGCGGCGCGTCGGGCCGCACCACGAGCTTGGCGCCGGCGGTGGGGCCGGCCACGACCGTGGCCAGGGCGACCGGGCGCAAAGCCTCGACCTCGGCCAGGACGGCGTCCCAGATCGCGTACCAGTCGAGCCGCTCGAGGAACAGGTGCACCGTGCCACCACAGGTGAGCCCGACGGCGAAGGCCTCGTCGTCGCTGTAGCCGAACCGCACCACCCGTCCGGGACCGGGCCCGGCGTCGAGCAGGCCGAGCGCCTCGGTGACCACCGCACCCTCGACGCACCCGCCCGACACCGAGCCCGACACCTCCCCCTCGGCGTCGACGGCCATCGCCGCGCCGGGGAGGCGGGGCCCGCTCCCGTCGATGTCGACGACCCGGGCCAGCACGATGTCGTGGCCCGCCGCCCGCCATCGGGCCACGTCGGCGGCGAGCTCCTTCATGCCCGCCGGCCTCGCCGGGCGGGCGGTCCCGAGAGCACCGAGGCGAGCGCCTCGATCGAGGCCACGCTGTGCCCGCTCACGAAGCGGTCGACGTGGGGCAGCGCCGCCGCCATGCCGGCGGCGAGGGGCTCGTAGCCGGGCGACGCCTTGAGCGGGTTGACCCACACGACGCGGTGGGCGAGCCGCGCCAGCCGCGCCATCTCGGCGTCGACCTCGGCCGGGTCACCGCGGTCCCACCCGTCGGACAGGATCACCACGGCCGCGCCCCGGGCCCGCCCCGGCGCACCCCAGCGGTCGTTGAAGGTGCGGAGGCTCTCGCCGAGGCGCGTCCCCCCGCCCCAGTCGGACAGCGCGGCCCCGGCTGCCGCCAGCGCCGCGTCGGGATCGCGGCGGCGCAGCTCGCGGGTGAGCCTCGTGACCCTGGTGCCGAAGGCGAACACCTCCACCGGCGGCGCACCCGGTGCGGCGACGGCGGCGTGGGCGAAGCGCAGCAGGGCGCGGGCGTACGGGGCCATCGACCCGCTGACGTCGACCAGCAGGACGAGCGGGCGGGGCCGGGTGGTGGGGGCCCTCCGAGCGAGCCGGAGGATCTCGCCGTCGGCCCGCAGCGCGCCCCGCACGGAGCGGGCGAGGTCGGGCCGTCCCCGGCGGGCCGTGGGCGCGACCGGCACCCGCCGCCGGGCCCGGCGGTTGCCGGTGTGGATGCGGTGCACGGCGAGCAGCCGCTCGGCTTCCGCCCGTTCCGCGTCGGTGCAGGCGCCCAGGTCGGCGTCGCGCAAGGTCTCCCGCCGGCTCCACCGCAGGGCCGGGGGCCCGCCGTCATCGGGTCGGTCGCGGTCGGGCCCGTCCTGGTCGGTCTCGCCGGGCTCGGGGGCGGACGACCCGTCGGTGGCCACGGTCAACACCGCGGCGGGACCGGCCGGGGCCGGTGCCCGTCCGCCCGCCGGCTCGGCGCCGCCGAAGTAGGCGCGGAATGTGTGGGCGTAGGGCTCGGCGTCGTCGGGGCCGGCGGTGAGGGTGGCCGTGCCGGCCCAGAACACCGCGTCGGGGTCGGCGACACCGACGAGGGCCAGCGCCTCGGCGAACACGGCGGCGCCCCCGGCGGGCACGGCGACCCCGGCGTCCCGCAGGGCCTCGGCGAACCCGGCCGTGCCCGCCAGCGCCGTCACGGCTCCACCAGCACGTCGAGGCCGACCGACCGCACCCGCTCCTCGTCCTCGTGGTGCTTGACCACCAGACCGAGCGTGGAGGCGACGGTGCCGGCGTCGAGCCGGTCGGCCCCGAGCACGGCCAGGGCCGTCGCCCAGTCGATGGCCTCGGCCACCCCGGGGGGCTTGTACAGGTGCATCGACCGCAGCCGGGCCGTGGCCGCCGCGACCTGCGCCGCCAGGCGCTCGTCGATGGCCGGCACCTGGAGCCGGATGATGGCCAGCTCCCGGTCCGGGTCGGGATGGTCGAGCCAGTGGTACAGGCATCGGCGCTTCAACGCATCGTGGAGATCACGGGTGCGGTTGCTGGTGATGACGGTCAGGGGCGGCACCGTGGCCCGGATGGTGCCGAGCTCGGGGATCGAGACCGACCAGTCGGACAGCAGCTCGAGCAGGAAGGCCTCGAACTCGTCGTCGGCCCGGTCGAGCTCGTCGATGAGGAGCACGGGCCGGGGTCCGGTGCCGGCCTCGGCGCTGATGGCGCGCAGCAACGGGCGTCGCACCAGGAACCGCTCGGCGTAGAGGCTCGACTCGAGGGCGTCGGCACCGGCGCCGGGCCCGGGCCCGACGGCCTCGGCCGCCCGCAGGTGCAGGAGCTGGCGGGCGTGGTCCCACTCGTAGAGCGCCTGGCCGGCGTCGATGCCCTCGTAGCACTGGAGGCGGATCAGCTCGCCCCCGGTCCAGCGGCTCAGCACCTGCGCGACCGCGGTCTTCCCGACCCCGGGCTCCCCCTCGAGCAGCAACGGCCGCGGCATCCGCATGGCCAGGAGCACGGCGGTGGCCAGCCCGGTGTCGGCCAGGTAGCCCTCGGCCGCGAACGCGTCGAGCACCTCCGCCGGCGACGCCGGCCCGTCGACGACCTCCATCACGCCCAGACCCTATCGGGGGGAGCGGCGGATCAGATCTCGTACTGCACGGCGGCGCGCTCGATGCGCAGCGGGGCGATGCGGTCGCGGATGACGGCTTGGTGGGCGGGGTGGTCGCGGTACACGAGGTACCCGTCGGCGTCGTCGAAGTCGGCCACCACGGCGTAGCTGAAGTTGCCCTCGTTGACCCCGAGGTCGGGTCCGAAGTGATAGCGCCGCACGGTGGGGATGGCGCCGGGCAGCTCGGCCAACCCCTCGGCCAGGAACTGCACCTGCTCCGGGGTGGTGTCGGGCTGGAACCGGAACAGGGCGATGTGTCGGACCATGCCGGCACCGTACCAGTGCGCGATCGCCTAGATTCCCGGCATGCAGGTCACCATCACCGTCAACGGGGAGACCGCGACCCATGACGTCGAGCCGCGGTTGCTGCTCGTCCACTACCTGCGCGAGGTCCGCCGGCTCACCGGTACCCACGTCGGCTGCGACACCTCCAACTGCGGCGCCTGCACCGTGCTCCTCGACGGCGACGCCGTGAAGAGCTGCACCGTGCTCGCCGTCCAGGCCGTGGGGCACGACGTCGCCACGGTCGAATCGCTGGCCCGTCCCGACGGCACGTTCTCCCCCGTGCAGGAGGGGTTCCGCCAGGAGCACGGCCTCCAGTGCGGCTACTGCACGCCCGGCATGCTGATGGCCTGCACCGCCCTGCTCACCGAGAACCCCGATCCCACCGACGACGAGATCCGGGAGGCCCTCGAGGGCAACCTGTGCCGTTGCACGGGCTACCAGATGATCCTCGACGCCGTGCACTGGGCTGCCGCCCACCCCGACGGGCCGAGCCCGGCGGTGCCGGCGTGATCCCCGCCCCGTTCGACTACGTGCGGGCCGGCTCGGCCGAGGAGGCGATCGCCGCGCTGGCCGAGCACGGCGACGAGGCCAAGCTCCTCGCCGGGGGCCAGTCGCTCCTGCCCCTGATGAAGCTGCGCCTCGCCACGCCGGCCGTGCTGGTCGACCTGGGGGCGGTGGGCGACCTCGCCTACGCCCGCGAGGAGGGCGACTCGATCGCCATCGGCGCCCTGACCCGCCACCGCACGCTCGAGACCAGCCCCTTCCTCCGCGAGCACGCGCCCCTCCTCGCCCACGCCGCCCACCACGTGGGCGATCCCCAGGTGCGCAACCGGGGCACGATCGGCGGGTCGATCGCCCACGGCGACGCCGCCTCGGACCTCCCGGCCGCCGTCCTCGCCATGGGCGGCACGCTGGTGGTCCAGGGGCCCGGCGGCCGCCGGGAGATCGCCGCCCGCGACTTCTTCCTCGGCTTCCTCGAGACGGCTCTGGCCCCCGACGAGCTGCTGGTCGAGATCCGCGTCCCCAAGGGCGGGGGCGGCTGGGGCTTCGAGAAGTTCACCCGCCGGGCCCAGGACTGGGCCATCGTCGGCGTGGCCGTGCACCGTGGCGCCACCACCGGCGTGGGCCTCGTCAACATGGCCGCCACCCCGGTGCGGGCGGTGGCGGTGGAGGAGGCCCTGGCCGCGGGGGCGAGCGCCGCGGAGGCGGCGGCGCTGGCGGCCGAGGGCATGGACCCGTCGGCCGACATCCACGCCTCGCCCGACTACCGCCGCCACCTGGCGCGGGTGCTGGTGCGCCGGGCCCTCGAGGCCGCCGGCGTGCCCTGACCGGCGAGGACGGTCAGCCCTTCACCATCACCAGCTGGAACTCGAGGTCGCCGTGATCGTCGATGGTGACCGGCCCGATGTCGAGCTTGGTGATGCCGTAGTCGGCCAGCACGACCGGCGCCGATCCGGACAGCTTGATCGCCGCCCCCTCCCACGTGGCCGAGACCTTCAGCTCCGCCGGCTTGGTGACCCCGTGCAGGGTGAGGTCGCCCTTCACGGCCACCTCCACGCTCTTGTTGAGCTCCGGCTTGGCCGGCAGCGTGACCGGCGCCGTGCTCTTGAACGTGGCCGTCTTGAAGGTGTCGGTCTGCAACCCCTGCCCGCGGATCATGTTGTCGCGCGGGGGCCGGTCGCTCTTCAGCGTGGTCATGTCGACGGTGACGTCGATCTTGTCGACGGTGGTGCCCGCCACGGCGAACGTGGCGGTGACGTTCGATGTGCGCCCCGCCGCCGTCTTCTTGACCGTCTCCCCGCCGAAGAGCTCGAGGATCCGGTAGCCGGCGAACACGGCCTCGTTGCCCTTGGCCACGGTCCACACGCCGTCGGCCGAGCTCGGCACGGTGGCCCCCGGTGCGGTGGTGACGCCGCTGGTGAAGTTGGTGTTGGCCTTCTCCGGCGCGTCGTCACGGAGGAAGAAGAACCAGAACGCGGCGCCGCCACCGAAGACCACCACGAAGACGGCGACGAGCGCGATCTTGGCCGACTTCTGCATCGTGCCTCCCCGGAGGATCCGAACCTGCGCCGGAGATCCTACGGTCAGGACGGCGATGCGGCCTGGATGGCCGCCCACACCCGGGCCGGGGTGCAGGGGATGTCGACGTGGCGGACGCCGAGGTGGGCGAGGGCGTCGACCACCGCGTTGTGCACGGCGGGGGTGGAGCCGATCGTGCCGGACTCGCCGATCCCCTTCGCCCCGAGGGGGTTGCGGGGGGTGGGCGTCTCCATCCGGAGGAGCTCGATCCGCGACAGCTCGGCGGCCGAGATGATGCCGTAGTCGGCGAAGTTGGCCGTCAGCGGGTTGCCGTCGGGGTCGTAGAGGAACTCCTCGGTCAGCGCCTGGGCCACGCCGGAGGCGATCCCGCCCAGGAGCTGCCCGTCGGCCAGGAGCGGGTTGAGGATGGTGCCGGCGTCGTCGCACGCCGTGAAGGACCGCAGCCGGACCCCACCCGTCTCGGTGTCGACCTCCACCACGGCCACGTGGGCGCCGAAGGGGAAGGTGGGCTCGGCGGTGGTGAAGGTGTGGGCGATCGCCAGCGGAGTCTCGGCCGCGGCGGCCACGTCGGCCCAGCTGACGGCCCGGGCCGGCGTGCCGACCACGTGGAAGGCACCCCCGGCCACGGTGGCGTCGAGCACCATGTCGGCCGGCGCCGCTTCGAGGAGCGACGCGGCCACGTCCTTGGCCGCGTCGATGAGCAGGTCGTTGGCCTCCTTCACCGCCGAGGCCCCGAGCTGCACCGACCGGGACCCGAAGGTGCCCTTGCCCTCCGGCACGAGGGCGGTGTCACCGTGGACGACCCGGATGCGCTCCATCGGGATGCCGGTCTGGTCGGACGTGAGCATGGCCCAGGTGGTGTGGTGGCCCTGCCCGTGGGCCGACGACCCGGTGTAGACGGTGGCCGAGCCGTCGGGCTCGAGCTCGACCCGGGCGAACTCGGACTCTCCCCCACCGGGGCCGGCCGTGACCTCGACGTAGGCGGCCATCCCGATGCCGAGGGCCACCGGGTCGCCCGCGGCCCGGCGCTGCGCCTGCTCGGCCCGGAGCTCGGCGTAGCCGGCGGCCTCGAGGACACGGTCGAGGGCCTCGGCGTAGTCGCCCACGTCGTAGACGGGGCCGAGGGCGGTGGTGAACGGGAAGGCCGAGGCCGGGATGAAGTTCCGACGGCGCACGTCGGCCGGATCGGCCCCGATCTCGGCGGCGAAGAGGTCGACCGCCCGCTCGACCGCGGCGGCGGCCTCCGGGCGCCCGGCACCCCGGAAGGCGTCGACCGGAGTGGTGGTGGTGACGACGGACCGGGTGAGGCACTCCACCTTGGCGATGTCGTAGCAGCCCTGGGTCATGAGCCGGGTGAGGTACGGGAGGAAGGCACCGGTGCCGGGGTAGGCGCCGGCGTCCTGGAGCACCGTGAGCCGGTAGGCCTCGATCGTGCCGTCGCGCCGGCCGCCGATCTCGACGGTGTTGACCTGCCCGCGGCCGTGCGACATCGCCAGCATGTTCTCGCCCCGGTGCTCGACCCAGCGCACGGGTCGTCCGACCTGCCGGGCCAGCCACGGCAGCAGCACGTCCTCGGGATAGGGGGCCATCTTGGCCCCGAACCCCCCGCCCACGTCGGGGGCGATCACCCGGCAGTGGTCGGCGTCGAGCCCGTAGACGGCCATGAGCTTGTCGCGCACGTTGTGGGCCGACTGGGTGGCGGTCCAGAACGTGAGGTGGGACCCGTCGGCCGACCAGGCGCAGGCCGAGACCCGCGGCTCGATCGGTGCCGCCGCCATGCGGTTGTTCTCGACGCGCTGGCGGACCACGACCTCGCACCCGTCGAAGAAGTCCGGTGTGGGATCGCCGCCGAGGGCGAACACGGTGTTGCTGCCCGCCCCGGGGTAGAGGAGGTCGGCGTCGGTGACGGCCGCTTCGGCCCCGACGAGGGCCGGCGCCGGTTCGATGTCGGCCCACACCTGTTCGGCCGCATCCTCCCCCTGCCACAGCTCCTCGGTGAGGACGACGGCGACCTGCTCGCCCACGAACCGGACCTCCTCGCCGGCCAGGTACGGGCGGGTGATGGCCCCGCCCCCGAGGGGGACGACCGCGGGCGGGAGGTCGGCGGCGATGTCGGCGGCGGTGAAGACCCCGACGACCCCGGGCGCGTCGAGCGCCCCGGCGTGGTCGACCGACAGGATCCGGCCCCGGGCCACGGTGGAGCGCACGAAGGTGACCCACACCGCACCGTCGAGCAGGGGTTCGTCCGGGGCGGCGAGGTCGGCCACGAACCGGCCGGCCCCCGTGAGGAGGGCCGGGTCTTCGATCCGCACCACGCGGTTGCCGAGGATGCTCATGGCGCCGGAGGCTACCCCCTCAGGGCCGGGTGGAGCTCCGGGTGGTCGACGGCGCGGGGCCGACCGTGGTGGCGGGCCGCGCCGTGGTCGTGGTGGTACTCGGGGCGACGGTCGTGGTGGGCCGGGTCGTGGTGGTCGTGGTGGCCGGCGCCGTGGTGGTGGGGCGGGCCGAGGTGGTCGTGCTCGGCGCCACCGACGCCGTGGTGGTCGACCCGGCGACGCCCGGCGTGGTGGTGGCGGTCGGGTCGACGGCGTGGAGGCGGTCGTGGAGCTGGGTGAACGGCCACACCTCGGGCACGGCCACAGCATCGGCCGGCGGTTGGGCCACCCGGTACACCTCTTCGCCGGGCTTGACGTAGCCGTACTGCTCCCGGGCCACCCGCTCCAGCTCGGCGTCGGTGTCGAGCAGGGCGAGCTCGTCCTTCATGTGCTGGTTGCCGGCCCGGACCCCATCGAGGCGCTGCTGGGTCTCGGCGATGGCGGCCTTGTTGTCGAGGTAGGTGCGCATCGGCAGCCGGCCGGCCCCGACCAGCGCCATGAGCACGAAGGCCAGGGTGAGCATCCAGATCCCGCGGCGGACCCAGCTGGTCGGGCGGGGGGCCCGGTCGGATCGGGACTCGGCCTCGAGGTCACGAGCCGGGTTCGGGATCGGGGTGGCGTCGTCGATCGGGCCGAGGCGCGACGACATCGTGGCCCGCCAGCCGGCGGCGCCGTGGGCGGGATCACCGCCGGCGCGTCCACGCGTGGAGGTCCGGGTCGGGGCCCCCGCGCCCGCTGCGCCGCGCCCGGCGCCGTCGGAGGAGCCCCAGCGGTTCATGCGCCCCCGGCACCCCGGGCCAGCGCGGCGATGCCCCAGTAGGCGGCGGCGTCGCCGAGGTCGTCCTCGATGCGCAGCAGCTGGTTGTACTTGGCCACCCGGTCGGAGCGGGCGGGAGCGCCGGTCTTGATCTGGCCGCAGTTGGTGGCCACGGCGAGGTCGGCGATGGTGGTGTCCTCGGTCTCGCCGCTGCGGTGGCTCATCACCGCGGTGTAGCCGCTGCGCTGGGCCAGCGACACCGCCTCGAGCGTCTCGGTGAGCGACCCGATCTGGTTGACCTTCACCAGGATCGAGTTGGCCACGCCGGCGTCGATGCCCCGGGCCAAGCGCTCGGTGTTGGTCACGAAGAGGTCGTCGCCCACGAGCTGGCACCGGCCGCCGACGGCGTCGGTGAGCAGCTTCCAGCCGTGCCAGTCCTCCTCGGCCATGCCGTCCTCGATCGACACGATCGGGTACTTGGCCACGAGGTCGGCCAGGAAGGCGCAGTTCTCCTCCGGCGAGAGCGTGCGGCCCTCGCCGGCCAGCGTGTAGGCACCGTCGGCGAAGTACTCGGTGGACGCGGCGTCGAGAGCGAGGGCGATGTCGGCTCCCGGGGTGAAGCCGGCCTTCTCGATGGCCTCGAGCAGCAGGGTGACGGCCTCCTCGTTGGACCCGAGGTTGGGGGCGAAGCCGCCCTCGTCGCCGATGGCCGTGGACAGGCCCCGGTCGTGGAGCACCTTCTTGAGGGCGTGGTAGGTCTCCGCTCCCCAGCGCAGCGCCTCGCCGAAGCTGGCGGCGCCGACCGGCATGATCATGAACTCCTGCAGGTCGACGTTGTTGTCGGCGTGGGCGCCCCCGTTGAGGACGTTCATCATCGGGACCGGGAGCACGTGGGCATTGGCGCCGCCGACGTAGCGGTAGAGCGGGATCTCGAGCTCGTCGGCCGCGGCACGGGCGACGGCCAGGGACACGCCGAGGATGGCGTTGGCGCCGAGCCGGCCCTTGTTGTCGGTGCCGTCGAGGTCGAGCAGGAGCCCGTCGATGTCGCGCTGGCACAGGGCGTCGAAGCCGACGAGGGCGTCGTAGATCTCGCCGTCGACGTGGCCCACGGCGTCGAGCACGCCCTTGCCGAGGTAGCGGTCGCCCCCGTCGCGGAGCTCGACCGCCTCGAAGGCCCCGGTGGAGGCACCGCTCGGCACCATCGCCCGGCCGCGCGCGCCCGTCTCGAGGATCACCTCGACCTCGACCGTGGGGTTGCCACGCGAGTCGAGGACCTCACGACCGACGATGTGCTCGATGCTGCTC
>JAKOVR010000199.1 GCA_029782025.1 Actinomycetes bacterium
CGATCCGTTCGGGAACAGGTCGATATATGGCGATGCCTCCGTATATACTCAGGGCGTGACGAAGCGCTTGGTCGATATCGATGACGAGGTCTTGGGGGCAGCCCGAGCCGAGCTCGGCACCGCCACGCTCAAGGACACCGTGAACGAGGCACTGCGTCGTGCTGCCGCCACTCGAGATGGTCGCGTCGAGCAGGCACTGGATCGTCTCGCGCGTGCCGACCTCGCGGATCGCGAAGAAGCGTGGCGCTGACCCACCTCGTCGACACCAGCGTCCTGACGCGGGTGTCGAACCCTGTGGTACGCGGCGTGGTTCAGCCACTTGCCGAGGCCGGTGTTCTCGGGCGCAGCTCGATGTCAGACCTCGAAATCGGCTACTCGGCGCGCAACGCCAAGGAATGGGACGAGCTCCTCGCCGCGCTCGAGGTACTCACGCCAGTTGAGATCACCGCCGATCACTTCGACCGAGCAAAGCAGGTCCAGCGTCTCTTGGCCGCGCGGAGCCAGCGAGGCCGCAAGGTCCCCGACTTGCTCATCGCCGCAGCCGCAGAATCGCAGCGCCTGACGGTGCTGCACTACGACCGAGACTTCGAAGCCATCAGTGGGGTGACAGGCCAGCCAACCCAGTGGGTCGTCAAATCCGGAAGCATCGACTGACCAGCTCCCCGTCTCCGGCCGCGGCGGATCCGACCGGTGACCGGCGCGCGCCAGACCGGCGTTCGAACGCGGTGAGCCACCGTCTATCTGGGACGCGTTCGTCGCTCGATCTGACGCGCTTCTCTAGGTTGATGACGTACCGAATGCCGGCCTGCGATCGCTTGGCGCGTGTGGACGGAGGAGTTCAGCCTGGCTTGGGCTGACCCCGGCCCGGCGCATCCGGCGCTCCGCGGCGCGGTCCAGGACTGCGCATCGACCTTGTCCCCCGCTGGTCGAACCCAGACCTTTCGACCTACCGGTGGCGCTGGCGACCGGGACGCCGCTCAAGGTGGTGTCCGAGCGGCTGGGCCACAGCAGCACGTCGATCACCAGCGACATCTACCAACACGTCTCTGAGCACATGCAGACTGAGGCGGCGGCCAGAATCGGCGGCGCCTTCTTCGGCACGTCCGGCAATCCGGTAGCCAACGGGTAGCAGACCCACCAGGCCGCAGGTGGGGCTCGAGGTTGTCGAGCCCCTGACCTGCGCCTTTGTGGTCGGGCTGAGAGGATTTGAACCTCCGGCCTTTGGTCCCCCAGACCAACGCGCTAACCAAACTGCGCCACAGCCCGTAAGGGGCGTCACATTAGCGGTTCCCCTCACGCGGTCCTAGACGGGAAACGAGGCGCGGATCGGCTCGGCCGCGACGAAGGCTCGGCTGACCCACCATACTGGCGTACGCATTTCTATACCTGTCGTAGGGGGTTCGTATCCTGTGAGGTATGGACGATCTGGTGGATCTGCTCGAGCGGTGCCGCAAGGCCGCCGGCGCCGATCCCGGCCTTTGCACCGACGCCGAACTCCAGTGCCTCGCCGTCGGCTACGAGCACGCCACCGCCGCGATCGCCGCTGCCCAAGCCGGGGTCCTGGCCGAGCTCGAGCTCCGGGGCACCACCGAGATCGAACACGCGCTGCCCACCGGCACCTGGCTGGCGAGGGAAGCCCACCTGCCGCCCAAGGTGGCCCGCGGCAAGGTCCGCACCGCGGTCAAGCTCCGCCGGTGCCTTCCCGGCGTGGCTGACGCCATGATCGACGGCCGCATCAGCGACCACCACGCCACCGTCCTGGCCATCGCCGCCAACCCCCGGATCGCCGAGGCGTTCGCCGAGATCGTCCCCCAGTTGGTCGACGCCGCGGAAGGCACCGTGTTCGACGTGTGGCGCCGCGACGTCCACGGTGCCGCCGAACTGTTGGATCAGGACGGCGGCCACGACCCCGCCAGGGACTCCGACCGCAACCGGCTCACGGTCGATCCGTTGCTCGACGGGGTCGTCCAGATCCGGGGCACGCTCACCGGCGACCAGGCCATCACCTTCTCCACCCTGGTCAATAAACGAGCCGACGCCCTCTTCCACCTGCATGCCCGCGACAACGTCGAGTTCCCCGACCTCCCGATCCCGAGCCGTTCGGTGCTCATGGCCGAGGCGCTGGTCGACCTGGTGCGTCACGGCGCCGCTCATACCCCCGGCGACGGCCACCACAACGAACAACCCCGCAGCGAAGCCATCCTCCTCATCAACGAAGAAGACCTGACGGTCCTCACCCTCGACCGCGCCCTCGTCGACCAGCGCACCGCGTCGCTCCTGGCTTGTGATGCCGGGTGGGCCAAGATGACCCTCGACACCAACGGCGTTCCCCTCGCCCTGGGTCGCACCCAGCGCTACGCCACCGCCGCCCTGCGCCTCGCCCTCGCCGTACGCGACGGCGGCTGCATCTTCCCCGGCTGCACCGCCCCACCCACCTGGTGCGACGCCCACCACATCCAACACTGGGAACACGGCGGCACCACCGACCAGAACAACATGGCCCTGCTCTGCCGCCACCACCACCGCCGCGTCGCCCACGCCCCGGGCTGGACCATGACCCCCACCGGAAACGGCCGGTTCATCTTCACCAGCCCCACCGGCACCCAACGCCACTCCCAACACCACGGCATCCACCCACCCCCCGGCACCCGAGCCGGCCCCGCGCCCCCCTGAGCGGTGCCCTGCCGCCAGTCAGACCGAACGCCGGAATCGGCGCGCCGCCCACCACGCCGTGGCGCCCACTGTCGCGGCCACGATGAGCGCCGCCAGCCACGCCATCCCCTCCCCCATCAACCATTGGATCCCCTGGAGGTACCGCCAGCCCAGGTAGATCACGAGGCCGGCCACCAGCAGCCAGAAGTGCCACGGGACCGACGTGTCCGGTGGGTCACCGATCTGCGCCCCGCACGTCGGGCAGGTGCCGTCGGGCGGCATCGAGGTGGGGTTCCAGAACTTGGCGCAGGTCTCGCACCAGGGCACGGTGACCCCGGATCACACCGGCGGCACGCCGTGGTGCCGGTCGGTGAAGTGGCGCCGCTTGGAGGATGCGTGGCCCAGCCGGCCGACCAGCTCGCGGCGCAGATCCTCGAAGTCGACGACGGCGTCGACGACCAGCTCGCTGGCCAGGCGCAGGAGGTCGACGTCGTCCTCGTAGATCTGGCGCTGCTCCGCGATGAAGGCCTCGCGCTCGGCGGGATCCTCGATGGCGGCGATCTTGTTGGCGAACACGGCGTTGACGGCCGCCTCCGGTCCCATGACGGCGATCTTCGCCGTGGGGAGGGCGATCGTGGCCTCGGGCTCGAAGGCCGGGCCGGACATGGCATAGAGGCCAGCGCCGTAGGCCTTGCGGACGATCACCGACACCTTCGGCACCGTCGCCTCGGACACGGCGGTGATCATCTTGGCCCCGTGCCGGATGATCCCCTGCCGCTCCACCTGGGTACCGACCATGAACCCGGGCACGTCGGCCAGGAAGATCAGCGGGATGTTGAAGGCGTCGCAGAGCCAGATGAACCGGGCCGCCTTGTCGGCCGAGTCGACGAACAGGACGCCGCCCTTCTGCAACGGGTTGTTGGCCACGATGCCGACCGGTCGCCCCTCGAGGAGCCCGAGCCCGCAGATCAGCTCCGGGGCGAAGAGCGGCTTGACCTCGAAGAAGCTCTCGGCGTCGACGATGCCCTCGATCACCCGGTGCATGTCGTAGCCCTGCGCCTCCTCCATCGGGAGCACGCTGCGGGTGAGCGGTACGGCCGGCGCCAGGGGCTCGTAGGCGGGGGGCTCGTCCCGGAAGCTCTGGGGGAAGTATGTGAACCAGGCCCGGGCCTGATCGAGGGCGTCCTCGTCGTCGGCGGCGAGGTTGTCGCCGCAGCCCGACACCGAGGCGTGCATCCGGGCGCCGCCCATCTCCTCCAGGGTCGTGATCTCCCCGATCACCATCTCGGCCATGCGGGGCGAGCCGAGGTACATCGACGCGTTGCCCTCGACCATGAACACCACGTCGCAGAACGACGGGATGTAGGCCCCGCCCGCCGCCGACGGGCCGAAGAGGCAGCAGATCTGCGGGACCCGGCCCGAGAGCCGCACCTGGTTGTAGAAGATCCGGCCGGCGCCCCGGCGGCCCGGGAACAGCTCCACCTGGTCGGTGATGCGGGCCCCGGCCGAGTCGACCAGCCAGAACACCGGGAGCTCGTAGCGCAGGGCGTGCTCGGTCAGGCGGACGATCTTCTCCACCGTGCGCGCCCCCCACGACCCGGCCTTCACGGTGGGATCGTTGGCCATCACGCACACGGCCCGGCCGTCGATGGTGCCCACACCGGTGACCACCCCGTCGGCGGGGAGATCAGTCGCCGAAGCGTTGGCCAGGAGCGCGTCCTCCCGGAAGCTCCCGGGGTCGAGGAGCAGGTCGAGCCGGTCCCGCACGAAGAGCTTGCCCTGCTTGGCCAGCTTCTCCCCGCCCGTGGCCCGGTTGCCCTGCCGGGCCCGCACCCCCGCGGCCGCGAGCATCGCCTCGTGGTCGGAGCCGCCCGCCGAGGGCGCGTCGTGGCGCTGTGGTCCCTCCATCCCGCCATTCTCGCCGCGCCCCGCCCTCCGCACCCAACGCGGGCGGACGGGTCAGATGCGCCGGGTCAGATGCGACGGGTCAGATGCGACGGATGGCGAGGATGGCGACGTCGTCGGTGATGGGGCCGCTGGCGAAGTCGACGGCCGATTCGAGCAGCGACTTGCACAGCACATCGGGGGCGGCCCCCGGGTCGCGCTTGATGGCGTTGGCGATGCGCTCCTCGCCGTAGATCTCGCCGCCCTTGCGCACCTCTGACAGCCCGTCGGTGTAGAGCAGGCACAGGTCGTTGCTCTCGAGCGGGATCTCCTGGCTGTAGTACGTGCCCTTGGGGTCGAGCATCAGGAGCGGACCGGTGGAGCGCAACGGCAGGAGGTCGCGGTCGTGCCAGAGCCAGGCCGGCGGGTGGCCGGCCGACGCCACGCGGAGCGTGCCGGCCTGCGTGTCGAACACGACCACGCAGAGCGACACGAACTCCTCGCTGAAAGCGTTGCCCGACAGCTGGACGTTGAGCTCCTCGAGGGCCTGCGCCGGGTCTCGGTACTGGCGCAGGAACACCCGCAGGAGGTACTTGGCCTGGAAGGCGGTGATGGCCGGCTCGATGCCGTGGCCCGAGACGTCGCCGATCACCGCGACGACGCGGGTGGGGGCGACCCGGAACACGTCGTAGAAGTCGCCGGCCATCAGGCCCGTCCCGGCCTGGTACACCCGGCCGATCTCGAACCCGGGGATCTCCGGCAGCTCCTCGGGGGCCAGCCGGGCCGCCCACCGCTTCGGGGCCAGCTCGTCCTGGACGAGCACCTCCTGCGCCCGCCGTTCGAGCTCGGCCCGGCTGAGCGACGTGCGGGCGTCCCGCACGAAGTTGCGGCCGAAGGCCAGCGACACCCCCACCGGCACCATCACCACGCTGTAGACGAGCCACTTGCGCTCGTCGCCCACGAAGGCCACCACCAGGGTGCACGCGGCCAACAGGGCGTAGAGCAGCGTGGTGTGCAGCTCCTTCTGGAAGTCCGAGAGCGCCAGGGCCTTCAGGTCGGCGTCGCCCGACACCTGGGCGAGGCGGCGCAGCACCTTCTGGCGGTAGCGGGCCGAGCGGCCCCAGATGGCGGCGGCGATGAGGCACGCCCCGGCGATGACGGCCAACGCTGGCTGCATGGTCTGCCGATCGTATCCCCGCCGGGGGGCTCGGATCCGTTGCGCCTCGGTTACAACTCCCCCGACCGTCCGTGGTGGTGCCGGCGCCGGGGACGGTTGACGGGCCCTCGCCCGCCCTTTAGTTTGATCCCTGAACAAATGGTCCAGCCAGGCCAGGAGCACCCGTGACCGATCCCTACGCCCCCACCCCCGCCGACCGGTTCACCTTCGGCCTCTGGACCGTCGGCAACCGGGGCCGTGACCCCTTCGGCCACGAGACCCGGCCCGAGCTCGATCCCGTCGAGGCGGTGCACCGCCTGGCCGAGCTCGGCGCCTACGGCGTGAACTTCCACGACGACGACCTCGTGCCGCCCGGGTCGTCGCCCGCGGAGCGCGACGCCATCGTCGCTCGGTTCCGCGCCGCGCTCGACCAGACGGGCCTGTGCGTGCCCATGGCCACCACCAACCTGTTCAGCCACCCCGTCTTCAAGGAGGGTGCGTTCACGGCCAACGATCCCGACGTGCGCCGGCACGCCGTGGCCAAGACGCTCGACGCCATCGACCTCGGGCTCGAGCTCGGGGCCGAGGTCTACGTCATGTGGGGCGGGCGCGAAGGCGTGGAGGCCGAAGCGGCCAAGGACGTCCGGGCCGCCCTCGATCGCTACGCCGAGGCGGTGAACCTCTGCTGCGCGTACGTGCGCGACCAGGGCGCGGCGCTCCGGTTCGCCCTCGAGCCCAAGCCCAACGAGCCCCGTGGGGACATGCTCCTCCCCACCGTCGGCCATGCGCTCGCCTTCATCGAACGGCTCGAGTGGCCAGACATGGTGGGCCTGAACCCCGAGTTCGCCCACGAGACCATGTCGGGCCTGTCGTTCACCCACGCCGTGGCCCAGTGCCTGTGGCACGACAAGCTCTTCCACATCGACCTCAACGCCCAGCGCATCGGCAAGTACGACCAGGACTTCCGGTTCGGCAGCGAAGGCATTCGCGACGCCTTCTACCTGGTGCAGCTCCTCGAGGCCGCGGCATGGGACGGCATGCGCCACTTCGACGCCCACGCCTACCGCACCGAGGATCGTGAGGGTGTCTGGGACTTCGCCCGCGGCTGCATGCGCACCTACCTGATCCTGCGCGACAAGGCCCGCCGGTTCGCCACCGACCCCGAGATCCAAGCCGCCCTGGCCGCAGCCCAGGTCGACCGCATCACCGAGCCCACCTCGCCCGGCGGGCTCGGCGCCGAGGCCGTCGCCGCCCTCCGCCGTGACCGTCCGGCTCCCGAGACGCTGGTCGACCTCGCGGCACGGGGGCTCGGGCACGAGCGGCTCGACCAGCTCGTCACCGAGCTGCTCCTCGGCGTGCGGTGAGCACCAAGGCCGACGGCGGGGAGGTGCGCCGCCACAACCTCGGCATCGTGCTCGATGCGGTCGCTCCCGGTGTCGTCACCTCCCGGGCCGAGGTCGCGGCTGCCACGGGGCTCACCAAGGCCACGGTCAGCTCCCTGGTCGCCGATCTCGTCGCCGCCGGGATCCTCGAGCACGGCGCCGATCCGCGCCCGCCGGGTGCCGGCCGACCGGCCACGCCGGTGCGCCGCCGGGCCCTCGCCGTGACCGGCCTCGGCGTGGAGATCACGGCGCGCCACGGCCGGGTGGCCGAGGTCGACCTCGCCGGTTCCGTCGTCGACCACCCGGCCGTCGACCTGACCCCCGCCGCCACCACTTCCCCTGCAGCCACCGTCGCCGCCCTCGCCGGCCCGATCGCCGAGGCCGTACGGGCGCGGGTCGGGGCCGGCGGGGCCGTGGCCGGCGTGGCCGTCGCCGTGCCGGGCCTGGTGGCGCCGGGCGGGCGGGAGGTCGTCGTCGCCCCGACCCTCGGATGGGAGGACGTCGGGCTGGCCGACCTGCTCGAGACCGAGATCGGCCGACAGCTCGACGCCCACGGGATCGCCGCCCCCGCCGTCGAGGTGGCCAACGAAGCCAACGACGCCGCGCTGGCCGAGTTCCGGCGGGGCGTCGGGCACGACGGCGGGGTGCGCTCGATGCTGTACCTCAGCGTCGGCACCGGGGTCGGGGCCGGGATCGTGATCGACGGCGAGGTGTTCGCCGGCGCCCATGGCTTCGGCGGCGAGCTGGGGCACATGATCGTCGTGCCCGGCGGGACGCGCTGCTCGTGCGGCAAGCGCGGGTGTCTCGAGACGGTGATCGGCGGTGCGACCGATCCGGCGGCAGCGATCACCTCGGAGGCCGTCGAGGCGCTGGCCGTCGCGCTGGCCACGGCCGTCGACCTGTTCGATCCCGAAGTGGTCGTGCTCGGCGGCCGCCTGCAGGTGCACGCCGCCGCTCTCACCGCCGCCGTCCAGGCCGCCATCGACCAGCGGGCCCTCGGCGCCCGATGGGTCGGCTACCGCGTGGAAGCCGGCGTGCTCGGCCCTCGCGCCGCCGTGCTCGGCGCCGCCGACCGCGCCCTCGACGCCGTGCGCCTCGACCCGCGCCGGTCGCCGCTGCTCACCGCCGCCCCGTGATCACTGGAACTCCTTGATCACGTCGCCGCTGGCCGGCAGGAGGTCGAGCACGTCCTGACCGTCGGGGGTCGTGCGTGGCCACACCTTGAGCTCGCGCGACTCGGGACTGAAGCTGCGCAACTGCCACCCCAGCTTCAACGCCTCCGGATAGCCGAAGCGCTCGTCGATCTTGAGCCCGCCCCCGAGGTTGCCGAACGCGCTGGCCAGGGCGCCGGGGTTGCGCTGCGCCGCCGCCTTGCCCACGAGGGACCGGAGGAAGGCCTGTTGACGTTTCACGCGATCGAGATCGGCGAGGCCGCTCGACACCCACTTCCCGTCGATCTGCTCCTCGTAGTAGCGGCTGCGCACGTAGGCCAGGGCCTGCGTGCCGCCGAGGTGCTGGAGCCCGGCCTGTGGGACCGACAGCCCCGAGTGGGTGTCGCGGGCCGGATGGGGGAAGTCGATGTCGACGCCGCCCACGGCGTCGACCAGCGAACCGAAGCTCACGAAGCTGATCTCGGCGTAGTGGTGGACCGGGATGCCGAGCGCCTGCACCGCCTTCACCAGCTCCGAAGGCCCGTTCTGGTAGACGGCGTTGATCCGCGTCCCCTTGCCCGTGGTGGGGTGCTTGACCCAGAGGTCGCGCGGGATCGAGAGGAGGAGCCGGCGGTCCGGTTCGATGCGCAGGAGCAGGATGGTGTCGGTCCGGGGCACGGTGAGCGGCTCGCCGCCGCCGAGGAAAGCCTTGGCGTTGGGGTCGTCGGCCTTGATGCCCTCCCGGGAGTCGGTGCCGACGAGCAGGATGTTGGTGCCCTGGTTCTTCACCTCGGAGAGCACCGGCCCCACCGGGGCCCGCTCGATCTTGTTGAACTGGCTCCAGCCGAACAGGGCGAGCCCGCCCCCGACGAAGAGGGCGAGGAGCACGAAGGTGGCCAGCGACCGTGCGGCCCAGCGGATGGGCCACGGCCAACGACGTTTGTAGCCCCCGGCGAGGACGACCTTGCGACGGCTGCTGGGGGGCACGGCCGCGGGACGGGGGGCGGGCCGCCCGGACGGGGGCGGCGTGCGGGGTCGCCCGCCGGTCCCGGCCGGCGCGCTGGGGCCGGCGCCGGCACCCGCGGCGGACGGCCCGCCGGGGCCGACGACCACGTGACGGTTGGGCGGCGCTCCGGCCGGCGCCGACGCGCTGGCGTCGCGCCGGGCCCGCATCTCGCTGGCCGGGATGAACGACTTCGAGACCGGATCCCACACCACCGGGTCGTCGCGCATGGAGGGGAGGGCGTCGAGGCGACGCAGGACGTCGTCGCCGTCGCCGTCGAGCGGGTCGTAGGCCTCGGTGGGGTCGTCGCTGCTCACGCCCGGACGATCTTAGGGGGGCCCGGTCACCCCTCCCATGGCACCGGGGGGCAACGGCGGCGCGGATGAGGCACGATGGAGGCCGATGTCCTCCGCTCTCTGGATCACCGAGGACGACGTCGTTGCCCTCCTCGACCTGCCCGCCAGCACCGACGCCCTCCGTCGCGGACTGCCGGCGCTCGGTCGGAACCGGGCGGCCACCCTCCCCGAGACGGGGGGGCCGTCCCCGGACGGGACGGTCGTGCTGGTCGACGGCGGGTGGCTGGCGGAGGCGCCCGGCGGCGAGCCGGTCATGGGCGTGTCGACCACGGTCACCGCCGGCGGGGCGGCGCCGCTGCTGACCCTGTGGTCGGCGACCGACGGCCGCCTCCTGGCCGTGGTCGAGGCAGCGGCGCTGCGGTCCCTGCGCCTCGCCGCCACCGCCGCGGTGGCCACCGCCGCCCTCGCCCCGACCGGCGTCACGGTCGGGGCCCTCATCGGGACCGGCCGGCAGGCCCTGGGCCAGGCCGCGGCCATCGCCGCCGCCATCCCCCTCGACGTCCTTCGGGTCCACAGCCCGGACGCCGACCGGCGCGCCGCCTTCGCCCAGCGTGCCCGCGCCGCCGGGCTGCCCTCGCTCGTCGAGGACTCTTCCTCGGTGGCCGAGGCGGTCGACGGGGCCGGGGTGATCACGCTGGTGACCCGGGCGTCCGAGCCCGTGCTCCATGCGCCGATGGTCACCGCCGACGCCCACGTCAACGCCCTCGGGGCCGTCTCCAGCGAGCGGGCCGAGGTCGCCCCCGACCTCGTCGCCGCCTGCGGGCTGGTGGTGGCCGACGATCCCACCGCGGCCCGGCGCCAGTCCCGCCGGGAGCTCGACGACGTCGACGAGATCGTGCCCCTGGCCGAGATCCTCGCTGCGGAGGGCGGCGCCCGGCCGCCGGACACCGATCTGACCTTGTTCAAGGCGGCGGGCCTGGGGGTCAGCGACGTGATCCTCGGGTGCGAGGTCCTCCTCCTCGCCCGAGCGGCGGGCAGGGGGCGTCCGCTTCCCGACCGTCTGTCGGCCGAGCCGCGGTGGGTCCGTCGTCCCGACCGGTGAGCGCTCAGGGCCGCAGCACCAGCACCGACACCGACAGGGCGGGCATCGTGTAGTTGAATGCGTTGGTCGCCACCGCGGTCTGGGGCGCCCCGGCCACCAGCGCCGGGCCGCCACCGGCGGTGAGGGTGTAGACGTCGGCGTGGCCGAAGGAGCGGGCGTGGGCGACGGTGACGCCGGCCCGCTTGGCCGTCGTGGCCTTGTTGACGAGCACGAGCACCACCCGATCGGGGTTGCTGCTGTCGATGCTGGCGTAGCAGGAGCCGACGGCGGCGTCGGAGCTGGCGGCCCGGATCGACGTGTCGCCGAACCGGCCGCCGGCGCCGTCGAAGTTGCGGAAGGCGCGGAAGGCGGCGTAGGTGTAGCTCTCGCTGCCGTTGAGTGGCCACATCGCCGCCATGCTCACCCCTTCCCGGCCGAAGATGCCGAGCACGTCGGCCGACGCCACCCCGCCGCTGATGTGGTCGCCGCCGCCGTAGTTCCACTCGGTGAAGGCGATCCCGGTGCCGGGGTAGTGGGTGGCGATCCGTCCCTTCGTCCGGTTGAGCAGGTTGATGGCCCCGTACCCGTAGTCCTGGCTGATCCAGCTCGTCTCCACGTAGGTCGGGTCCCACAGCGACCTCGGGGCCTGGACGCGAGCCGCCACCACGGCGGCCGAGGTGTCGCTCCCCGTGATCCGCACCCCGCCCCCGGTGGCCTCCGGGTACCAGTGCAGGTCGAGGTCGTCCACCAGCCGCTTCCCGGCCGAGGTCCCGGCGGCGGCGAGCTGGTCCAGGTAGTAGTCGAGGAAGTTGCCATGGCTGGCGGCGTCCGGGGCGCCCTGGAGGGTCTCGAAGCCGTAGAAGCCGTAGTTCACCGGTCCCGTCACCCGAGCGGTCGGCCACACCCGCTTGATGGCCGAGGCGTAGGCGACGTTGCGCTGCACCAGCTCGGCGTAGGTCACGGCGTTCGGGTGCACCTCGGCGTGCGTTGCCGACCAGAGGTCCGGTTCGTTGTCGAGACTGAACGCGATGGGCGCCGTGCCCTCGTTGACCTTGAGCCAGTTGACGAACTCGTCCTGGTAGACCTCGGTGTCGTTCGGGTCGGGCGTGGTGCTGAGCGCCGTCGGCTTGGTGGCGTGGTTGTGGCGGAACCTCGTCTGGAGGTAGTTGGCGCCGGAGTTGCGGACGTCGCAGCCACCGTTCTTGTCGGCCGCGACGTAGTCGACGATCGGGACGGTGACCAGTGCGGTCGCCCCTGCGGCCTTGGCCTGGTCGATGGTCGGCTTCACGGCGTCGCCGGGGGTGGCAGAGCCCGAGAGGTACCCGTCGTTCTGGAAGCACCAGTCGCTCCCGGCGTTGGAGGCGTTGTTCTCCCAGTTGTAGGCCGTCCACCGGTTGCCGCCCATGCGGACGAGCGTCTGCTTGTTGGTGGCGAGGCCGGTGGCGCCGTTGGTGCCGTACACCAACGGCGAGATGGCGTGGACGTCGAGGTTGGCGGCGACCGAGAACGAGACGTCGCGCACCCCCGGATCACCGGGGGTCACCAACGGCGCCGAAGTGGTCGTCGTGGTGGTCGGCGGCGGCCCGCCGGGCACCACGCACCCCGCCCCGAGGGCGGCGGCGACCAGCGCGGAGCCGGCTGCCGCGAGCAGGGGCCGCCGGGCGCGACGGCGGGTCGATCGGTGGTTCCTGACCGTGAGGGGGTCGGTCATGGGGCTCTCCTCCCCGGTTGGAGCGCCTTGCCGCACTCGGAGCCGGCTCGCGGGCCTGCCCGGATCGTTTGTCGGTCGGGGCGGCCGCCCGCTTGAACCCTTGGTCAGCAGTCGCAGCCGCAGTCGCAGCCGTCGCAGCCGTCACACCCGTCGCAGCAGTCGCAGCAGTCGCAACAGCAGCCATCCCCGCACCCGTCGCACCAGCCGCGCCGAGGCTTGCCCTCCGGCGGCAGCGCTCCGGGCGGCATGCCGCCGAGCCCCATCGGGGGCAGCTCCCCTCCCGGTCCGACGCCGGGCTGGAAGCCCGGGAAGGACAGGCCGACGAGCACGGCCAGCCGGGTGAGGACGCCGACGGCACCGGCGCCGGCCCGGGCCGCACCGGCCCGACCGTGGGTCGAGCACCGGTCGCCGCGACGGTGGCCGAAGCGCTGCCGGCCGGCCCGGGCGAGATGGTCGACCAGCAGGGCCCGGGCCAGCTCGGGCCGCTCGAAGGCGACGTCGTCGAGGGCGGCGATGAGTCGGGTGTGGGCCTCGTCGAAAAGCGCGGCGGCGGCCGGTCGGCGCCGGTCGGCGTCGGGATACGCAGCGACGAGGGCGTTGAACCGGCCGGCGGCGATGTCCTCGGCCTCGTCGTCGACGGCGTCGAGCAGATAGGTGATGCGGCCGAGCATGGCCCCGACCGTCCGGAGCGGGCTGACGTTCTCGGGTCGGCCGGCCACGACCGCGGTGTGCGCCGCCGCCTCGGCCGCCGCCATCTCGGTCGGGGCCACGTGGGCGTCGAAGCCGGCGTCACGGCGACGCTCGGCCCGCACGGACACGGCCACCGCGTCGTGCAGCGACCCGGCGTCGAAGGCGACGCCGGCGGCGCTGACCGCGCCCGCCGCCGCCCACCGGCGCGCCACGGCCCGCGAGGTACCGGGGAACCGCCCCGGCACGCCGTCGCCGTCGAGGGCGTGGTCGTCGAGCTTGATCGACGCCATGGTGAGCGACACCGCGGCGGCGTGCACGGCCGCGGGGTCCTCGGCGGGGACGATGCGGGCCGACCGCATCCCCCGCAGCGGGCAGCGCCCGGCGTCGACCCGCACCGGTGGGGCCAGCCGTTGGGCCTCGACCAGCACGCTCAGCACCACGGCGTCGACGTTGGTCGTGGCTCGGGCCAGGTGGCCGTGCCGGTCGCGCAGCGAGCAGCACAGCCCGCACAGGTGGGCCTGCCATTCCGCCCGCAGTTCGGGGGTGAGCGAGTGGCGGCACGGTTGGATCACGCCGAACACCCGGGCATCCTGGCACACCCCGGCGGCCCCGGGGCGAGACCCCGACGCGCGACACTGCATCGTGCCCGAAGCTGCGTCGCCACCCGTTCCGTCCACGCCCGTCGACGTCGATCGCCTCGCCGCCCCCGACGACCCGTACGCCGTGTTCGAGGAGATCAGGGCGGCGGGCCCGGTGGTGCGCTCCCCGTCGGGCTTCTGGTTCGTGACCGGCTACGACGCCGCCAACGCCGTGCTGCGCGACCCGCGCCTCCGCTCCGGACCGATCGCGGATGGCTACCGCGCCGCACTCCCCCCCGGGGCGGCGCGCGACGAGATGGCCTACCGCATCAACTTCCTCGACCCGCCCGACCACGGCCGGGTCCGCGGCCTGGTGCAAGCGGCGTTCTCGGCCCGCCGGCTGGGCGACCTGCGCCCGTGGGTGGAGGCGAAGGCGGCCGCCCTGGCCGCCGAGCTGTCGGCCCGGCTGACCGACGGTCCGGTTGACCTGATCGACGCGTACTGCCACCCCCTCCCCTCGCTCGTCATCTCCGAGCTCCTCGGCGTGCCCGACGCCGAGCGCGACCAGCTCACGGCCTGGACCGAAGCGGTGACCCCCCTCCTCGGCATCCGGCTCGACCCGGCCGAGAAGGCCGCGGCGCTCGAGGCGTCCGAGGCGTTCGCGGCGTTCGCCCGCGACCTGCTGGCCGCCCGCCGGGCCGCCCCGGGCGATGATCTCCTCTCCGACGTGGCCGCCGCCTCCGTCGATCCCGAGACGGGGGTGCCGGCGCGGCTGCTCGAGCCCGAGCTCCTGTCCCTCGTCGTCACGCTCTACTCGGCCGGCCACCGCACCACCCGCGACCTCGTCGGCAACGGGATCCTCGCCCTGCTCGAACAGCCGGGGGCCTGGGCCCGACTGTCCGCCGATCCCGGCGCCGTCCCCGACGTCGTGCGGGAGTTCCTGCGCTACGACACGCCGACCCTGTACGTGGCCCGCATCCCCGCCGAGCCGGTACCGGTCGCCGGCGCGACGGTGGGGCCCGGCGAGCCGGTCCTGGTCCTGCTCGGCGCCGCCAACCACGACCCCGAGGTCTTCGCCGCCCCTGACCGCTTCCTGCCGGGGCAGGAGGGACCGGCACCGTTGTCGTTCGCCGCTGGTCCCCACCACTGCCTCGGGGCCCACCTCGCCCGCATGGAGGCCGAGGTCATGCTCTCGACGCTGCTCGCTGCCCTCCCCACCCTGGAGCTGGCGCCGGGCGCCGCCATCGAGCGGCGCCACCGGGGCCCCTTCCGCGGCCTCGCCGCGCTGCCGGCCGTCGCCGGTTAGCCGAACCAGCCGATCACGTCGGCGACCACCTGGACCGTTCCGGCGTTGTTGTAGATGTCGATGGTGCCGTCGGCGCTGACCGGGACCACCACCAGGTTGGGGACGGTCTGCCCGGCCACGAAGTTGAGGTTCGAGGTCGTGGGGCGGGTGAGCCCGTGAGGCCACAGCGTGAGGAAGGACGGGCCACTCGGTTGGGTGGCGGTGACGTTGAGCACCACCGCCCGCACCCCACTCGGTGGGACGCCGCCCAGCCCGCCCAGGCGGACGGCGACCGACGACGCCCCAGCCAACGGGCCGGTGGTCCCGCCCGTGCCGTCGCGGGTGTCGAGCACGCGCGACGGGGTGAGGGCGACGTAGCTGGCGCCGGTGGTGCTGAAGTAGCCCATCACATCGGCGATCACGTCGACCGAGCCGGCGTTGTTGAAGATGTTGATCCGGCCGTCGGCGCTCACCGTGGCGATCACCAGGTTGGGGACGGTCTCGCCGGCCACGAAGTTCAGGTTCGACGCCGTGGGCTGGGGCCGGTCGGCCGGCCACACCGCCAGGTGCGAGGCCTGCGTGGGACCGGTGACGGTCACGTTGAGGACCACCGCCGACACCCCCGAGGCCGGCACACCACCGGGGCCACCCGTCCCGGTCACGGTCAGCGTGCGGATCTGGGCCGGACCGAACCGGCCGCTGAGCCCTCCGGTGCCGTCGCGGGTGTCGAGCACGCGGAACGGCGTGACCGGCACGAGGTCGGCGCCCGGGCTGGGGGCGGGGGTGCCGTCGTCGAACCAGCCGAGCACGTCGGCGATCACCTGGGTGCTCCCGGCGTTGTTGAAGATGT
>JAKOVR010000204.1 GCA_029782025.1 Actinomycetes bacterium
GTAGACGGGCTGGAACCGGCGCTCGAGGGCCGGGTCCTTCTCGACGTACTTCCGGTACTCGTCGAGCGTGGTGGCGCCGACCATGCGCAGCTCGCCGCGGGCGAGCAGCGGCTTGATCATGTTGCCGGCGTCCATCGCCCCTTCCGCCGCGCCGGCGCCGACGATGGTGTGCATCTCGTCGATGAAGGTGATGACCTCGCCCTCGGCGTCGGTGATCTCCTTCAACACCGACTTCAGCCGTTCCTCGAACTCGCCGCGGTACTTGGCCCCGGCCAGCATCGAGCCGAGGTCGAGGGCGATCAGGCGCTTGTTCTTCAGCCCTTCAGGGACGTCGCCCTCGACGATGCGCCGGGCCAGGCCCTCCACGATGGCGGTCTTGCCCACGCCGGGCTCGCCGATGAGGACGGGGTTGTTCTTCGTGCGGCGGCTGAGCACCTGGATGACCCGACGGATCTCGTCGTCGCGGCCGATGACGGGATCGATCTTCCCCTTCCGCGCCGCCTCGGTGAGGTCCCGCCCGTACTTCTCGAGCGACTGGTACCGGTCTTCGGGGTTCTGGCTGGTGACCCGGTGGCTGCCCCGCACCTCGCGCAGCGCCTGGAGGATCTGCTCCCGCGACGCCCCCACCCGGTCGGCCAGGGCGAGGAGGAGGTGCTCGGTCGAGAGGTACTCGTCGCCGAGGTCGACCTTGGCCTGCTCGGCCTGCTCGAAGACATCGATCAGACCACGCCCCAGCCGGGACTCGCCGCCGTAGGCCCGGGGCAGCTTGTCGAGCGCATCGGTGACGTCGTTGCGCAGCGACGGCGGGGCGACGCCCACCTTCTGCAGGATCGGGAGGACCGTGCCCTCCTCCTGGCCGAGGAGGGCCATCAGGAGGTGGTCGGGCGTGACCTCGGGGTTGCTCTGCCCCCGGGCGAGGTCGACGGCGGCGTTGAACGCCTCCTGCGTCTTCAGGGTCCAGCGGTTCGGGTCCAGAGCCATGGCGGCGGGGTGCTCCTGCGGGGTGGGCGGGACGAGCGTAGGCGCCCCCGGCTCGGACCGGCGGAACCTTGTAGTCACGATACAGAGGAAACTTGACAATCACAATGGCAACTTCGCGCCCGTGATCCCCGGCACCGATCGGCGCCGAACGGGTAGGGAACCCATCAGGACCGGATCGCCGTTACCGTGGTCGCACCGGTGCCCGCCGGTCCCGCTCCACCATGACCCCGCCCTCCGCGCCGCTCACCGAGGCCGTCTGCCGGCGCCACGTCCACGACGTGGTCTTCGGCGGAGCGCTCGACCGGACCGATCCGGGCCGCCGCCTGCTCGGCGTGGAGCTCGAGTGGCTCACCGCCCGCTCCCGGGACCTGGCCCGCCTCGACCTCCCCACCGCCGTCGCCGCCCGCGACGCCACCGCGCCGCTGCCGAGCGGGGCCACGCTCACCCTGGAGCCGGGCGGACAGCTCGAGCTGTCGAGCGCGCCCTCCCACTCGGTCGATGCGCTCTGCCACACCACGATGACCGAGGTGTTCCACCTGGACCGCGGGTGCGAAGGGCACGGCGTCGAGCTCGTGGCCCTCGGCACCGATCCGGCCCGTCGACCTGAGCGGGTGCTCCGCCAGGCCCGCTACGCGGCGATGGAGCGCTACTTCGACACCATGGGCCCGGCCGGGCGCACGATGATGCACAACACGGCGTCGATCCAGGTCAACGTCGGCCTCGGCCACGGCGCCGACACCGCGGCGCGGTGGCAGGCCGCGCACCGGATCGGGCCGGCGATGGTGGCGGCGTTCGCCAACAGCGGCATCGCCCACCGGGCCCCCACCGGCTGGCGCTCGACCCGGCTCCAGACCTGGCGGGCCATCGATCCCACCCGCACCGCCGCCGCCCTCGACCCCGCCGCCCCGCCGGCCGAGGCGTGGCTGCGCTACGCTCTCGCCGCCCGGGTGGCCTTCGTGGCCTCGGCCGATGGCGGGTTCGAGCCGGTGCTCGGCCCCCCGCTCCCGTTCGGGGCCTGGGTGGGCGGCGCCGGGCCCGCCGACCTGCGCCCCCCGACGCTCGACGACTTCGTCTACCACCTGACCACGCTCTTCCCCCCGGTGCGCCCCCGCGGCTGGTTCGAGGTCCGGTACCTCGACGCCCTGCCCACACCGTTCTGGACCGTGGCCACCGCGGTGACCATCGCCCTCGTCACCCACCCCGAGGCCCGGGAGCGGGCCGGCCGGGTGCTCGACCGCACCGGCGCCGACCACCGGTGGGAGGACGCCGCCCGCATCGGTCTCGACCATCCCGCCGTGGCGGCAGCGGCCACCGAGCTGCTCTCCATCGCCCGCACGGCCCTCCCCGACCTCGGCGCCGGCGACGCCCTGGCCGAGCTGGTCGACTCCTACGTCGACCGCTGGACCGCCCGCGGGCGCTGCCCCGCCGACGACCGTCTCGACGCGTGGCGGGCGACCGGCGAGCTGTTCCCGCCCCGCGCCTCACCGGTGCCCTACGGGCTCGACCAGTGGGCGCCGCACCGGTGACCCCGGCGGGCGGCGACAAGGCCGGCATCGCCGCCGAGCTCGACCGGGCCCGGGCCCGCACCCTCGCCCTCCTCGACGCCGTCGACGAGGCCGACCAGCGGGCCCAGCACTCGCCCCTCATGTCCCCGATGGTGTGGGACCTCGCCCACATCGGCAACTACGAGGAGCTCTGGCTGCTGCGGGCGATCGACGGCCGACCGGCCATCGACGAGACGCTGGACGACCTCTACAACGCCTTCGAGCACCCGCGCTGGGAACGGCCGTTGCTTCCCATCCTCGGACCGACCGAGGCGCGCGCCTACGACGCCCGGGTGCGGGCGGCGGTGTTGGACCTCCTCCACGATCCCGGCACCGACATCTCCGGCGATGCCCCCGACCGCCTGCTCCGTCACGGGTTCGTCTACGGCATGGTGATCCAGCACGAGCACCAGCACGACGAGACGCTCCTGGCCACCCACCAGCTGATGGAGGCGCGGGCCCTCACCCCCCCGGGCGCCGTTGCCACCACGGCCTCCACCGGCTGCGACCCCATCGGCCCGCTCCCCGAGATGGTGCGGGTCGACGGGGGCCCGTCCTCCATGGGCACCAGCCACGACCCCTGGGCCTACGACAACGAGCGGGAGGCCCACGAGGTCGAGCTCGCCCCCTTCCACATCGAC